>JAHJLI010000064.1 GCA_018821785.1 Pseudomonadota bacterium | reverse complement strand
TATGATCGTTACTGGATGTCTGCAGATGCGGGACGCCTATCGGTCCCTGCAGGGGGATGTGCTGCTGCTGATTGCCGGAACCATCGCCCTCGGTACAGCAATGCAAAAAACCGGGGCCAGTCAACTCTATGCCGAAACCTTTCTCAACCTTTTCTCCGGGCTTTCACCGACTATCATACTTGGAGCCGTGATTCTCCTGACCAGCCTTTGTACGCAGTTACTGAGCAATAACGCCACCGCCGTTCTGCTGCTGCCTATTGCAATCTCGACGGCGGTGGGTATCGGGGTTGATCCAAAACCCTTTATTGTCGGCATCTGCTTCGGCGCCAGTGCCTGCTTTGCCACACCCATGGGTTATCAGACCAATCTAATGGTATACGGACCGGGTGGATACAGCTTTACCGATTACATGAAACTCGGCATTCCACTGAACGTCTTCGTGGTGGTGGCATCGACCCTGCTGATTCCCTTGATCTGGCCATTTTATTGATGAAAAAACCGTTGCAGGAAAAACCGAATGAGTGCGAAAGTATCAAAAGTCATTTGGCATCAAGATGTTTTGGAAAGATGTTGACTTTTTATAGAGCGGATTTGTTACGTATACACAGGAAAAAACTCAAGCCGTGAGGTGTGCTTTTGAGCCGAGGATTGCCATGACAAACCTATACCTGATGAAATAAGGATTCAGTCAAAATTCACAGGAGATCTCTGGGCAATTCACGTCGCATCCCAGATTTTCAGTATATCAACCCGTGCCTGTCGAAAAATAACGGCCTTTTGCTATGATTTCCATCATGTGAAAACTGCTTCCAATTTTCTGCGATTAATGCAATGTTTTTGCGGGAAAAAGATCGGTGACCTTGGTCCAATACCAGTTATTTTTTTCAGCGAAAAAACGATTGTGAAAACCGTATTGAAAAAGTGGTTTTTGATGCATTGGATCGGATGCTCTTACGTTGGAAAGGGCTTTTCTTCGGTAACCAGAAGAAAGCGATTACTCAACACCCACAATGTGGCTGTCAATAAATATATTCATGCCTCTTCTTATTCTCATTCCAAGCATAGCATTTTTTGGGCTTGGAAACAACGCACGCAGGTCCTATTCGATGCAGGATAAAGGTTGAAAAATAGAATTTGCTAATTTTGCCAAGAAAATGATAGCCTTCAAATATCGAATCCGATCGACCTTCTACCACAAGCTGCCTGATAATGATGGCCACAGGAACCGGAGACGCAATTCCCAGCAGAACCAATTCCGGTCGGCCACCTATGATAACCGAGGGGGGAGATACAATGGAAATTGCAAAAAACCTGGATCTTTCGACAGTTTTCCAGACCATCCTGGATAATTTCCCGAGCGGCATCATGCTTATTGATCACGATATGAATGTCGTGGCCTGGAACATGAAGTTTCGGGAACTGTTGGAATTTCCAGATGAGCTGTTTGACCAGGGGGCTCCGCACATGTCGACTTTATTCCGCTATAACGCCCATCGTGGGGACTATGGGCCGGGCGATGTAGAGCAACAGGTGAAAGAAAGGCTGGAACTCTGCCGCTTGATGGAAGCACATGAGTTCGAGCGAACACGTCCCGATGGCATAGTTCTCGAAGTTCGCGGCACCCCACTCCCGAACGGCGGCTTCGTCACCATCTTTACCGACATCACTCGACGCAAACAAGCGGAAATGCAGTATTTAGCGACGCTGGAGAATGCTTCGGTGGGGATTTTGTTTACCCGCGATCGCAAGGTACATCACTGCAACCCGAAATTTGCGGAAATTTTTGGCTGGGATTCACCCGAGGATCTGGCCGGCAAGCCGGGGTCGGTGTTCTGGGTGTCCGACGAGGTGTATGCGGAAATAGGCAAAGAGGCGGGCCCCATTCTTAGCGCAGGTGGCACATACGTTATCGAGTGCCCGTTGCGTCGCAAGGACGGCAGCACTTTCCTCGGCCACCTTTCGGCAAAGGCAGTCAATTCTAGCATTACTTCCGCCGGGACAATCTGGATTGCCGAGGACGTGACGGAGATCCGCGCGGTGGAGCAAGCGATAAAGGAAAACGAGCGCCAATTGGCACAAATAGTAGATGGCAGCTCGATTCCAACCTTCGTCATCGATGCCGAACATCGAGTCACCCATTGGAACCAGGCATGCGAAAAACTGACCGGCTTGGCACGCAATAACATTTTCCATAAAACCACAATCTGGCAGGCGTTTTATGAGGCACCTCGTCCTTCCATGGCCGATCTGGTGGTGTCTCAGGCAAGTGATGAGACGATTGCCAAGCACTACTTGAAATTCAGCCATTCGACCCTCATCGCTGGAGCCTTCGAAGCCGAAGACTTTTTCCCGCAGATGGGTGAAGGTGGTCGCTGGCTTTACTTCACCGCGGCACCGCTCAGGAATGCGGAGGGCAAACTCACCGGGGCCATCGAAACCTTGCAGGACATAACCGCAAGGCGTTCCGCCGAAAAATCTTTGGAAAATCGCTCCGAAGCGCTGGAGAAAGCGAATGCGGAGTTGGGGCAGGCGTTGGAAAATTTGCGCACCACCCAGAACGAGCTGGTGCGCAGCGAAAAACTGGCGGCGCTGGGTTCCATGGTCGCAGGGGTGTCGCACGAATTGAATACGCCGATCGGCAACAGTCTCATGGTGGCGACTCATGTCATGGAGGCCAGTGCTAAGATGGATGAGGCGCTGAAGACCGGGTTGCGCCGATCCACCCTCGACAATTACATGGCAGATGTTTCACAATCCAGTGACGTCCTGGTGCGCAATTTGCATAAGGCAGCAGAATTGATTAGCAGCTTCAAGCAGGTGGCCGTTGATCAGACCAGTTCCCAACGTCGTGTTTTCAAGCTTGCCGAGGTGGTGTCGGAAATAGCCAAAATCCTCGGGCCAACGATCCGCAAGACCGCATACACGCTGGCACAGGACATTGACAAAGACATTTGTCTCGACAGTTATCCGGGACCGCTTGGACAGATTCTCACCAACCTTATCAATAACGCCATCTTGCATGGTTTTGAGGGCCGAAAGAATGGGGCGATAACGCTTTGCGCCGAAAGGTTAGAAAGAGACGGTGATCAAGTCCTGCTGAGAATCAGCGACGATGGGCGAGGCATTGCCGAGGAAGTCTTGCCGCGCATCTTTGACCCCTTTTATACCACCAAATTGGGCTCGGGGGGCAGCGGCCTTGGTCTCAATATCGTCTACAACATTGTAACCGGCATTCTTGGGGGACAAATTACGGTTACAAGTGAAGTTGGCAAAGGAACCTGTTTCACAATCAGCTTGCCGCTCAAGGCCCCGAGCAGCGCCAATGTGAAAGGATAAAGGCGTTGGCGTTGGCACTGGTGACTAGGGCCGGTGAAGCTTTCGGGAAACAAAATTTGAGGAATCTATGGCCCAGATAAAACCTGAACCCACCGATGAGGCAGATGAGCTCCTGTTTATCGACGAGGATGAGCAGTCACCACCGACCGAAAGGAAGATGTGGAAGGTTCTGATTGCCGACGATGAACCGGATGTCCATGTCGCGACCAAACTGGTACTCAGGGACTTCTCGTTTCTCGACCGAGGCATTGAGTTCCTCGACGCCTATTCCGGTGAAGAGACGTTCCAGATGCTCAAGGATAATCCCAACGTTGCGGTGGTGTTTCTTGATGTCGTCATGGAAACGGAAAATGCCGGCCTGATGGCCGTCAAGCGCATTCGGGAAGAACTCTGCAACAGTCTCGTACGTATCATCCTGCGTACAGGACAACCCGGACAGGCACCGGAAGAGAGCGTCATCGTTGACTTTGACATCAACGATTACAAGGCGAAATCGGAGTTGACGACAAGCAAGCTCTTCACCACCCTCGTGTCGGCGATGCGATCATTTAGGCATCTGCAAACGATCGAAGCAAGCAGGCATGGGTTGCAGCAGATACTCGAAGGATCAGTGGCGCTCTTGAAGGTTCGCTCCACGGATTGCTTCCTTTCCGGCTTGTTGATGCAAATGCAGGCCATGTTCAATCTCGGCAGCGACGCCATCCTCTGCGCCCGAAACTCCCGGGGCAGCACCGGCGGGACTCTGCCGAAACCCGTCGTCCTTGCGGCCGCCGGCAAGTATAACGGAATAACCGGTACAGAATTGGAAAGAGCGAATCTGCCGGCCTGGAAGCAGGACATCATTGATGCCTTTGAGAGCGGGCAAGGCGGATTTTACGAGGGACATTTCTCGATCTATTTCTATTCCCAGACCGTCTTTGAGATCGTCATTCTCTTTGAATCGAAAAACGCCCCGACCGAGTTCGACAGTGCCCTGATTGAAGTGTTTTGCACCACCGCCGCTGTCAGCCTTTGCAATATCCATCTGCTGGAAACCCTTGAGCAGAAAGTTATCGAGCGCACCAACGCCCTCAGCAAGGCCAACGAGGATCTGTTGATCATGGCTTCCACAGATGCGCTGACAAAGGTGTATAATCGCGGCTACCTCTTTGAGGTCGGCAACCAACAGCTGAGCTCTGCCCATCGTTATAAGCGACCGTTGACCGCGATCATCTTAGATGTAGATCATTTCAAGGCGATCAACGACACATACGGCCACTCGACCGGCGATGCAGTCTTGAAAAGCCTTGCCGGCCTTTGTGCTGGTGCGATGCGCGAGTCGGACATTTTTGGCCGTTACGGCGGCGAAGAGTTTGTTGCCATTCTTCCGGAAACCGACTTGGAGGGGGCGATGATCCTCGCCGAGCAGTTGCGCAAGGCAATTGAGACGTTGGTGATTGACGGGCCGGTTGCTTCTGTTGCCGTCACCATCAGCTTGGGAGTGACCGCCGCCGCGACAAAAGACAGTGACATCGCCCACACCATTGGACGTGCCGACGAGGCGCTTTACCTGGCAAAGAATCAGGGTCGCAACCGTGTTGTCGCACAATAGGTGTCTTTGCCGGTGAACGTATTTGCAAAAGAGCAAAATTGCTCCATTTCGGGAGTGATGTTGGTCATTCCCAAGGCCAAAACGTTCAGGAATAGTGTTAACTTGCAGGTTTGCTTAAATGATTGAGGTTGCCAAGGCATACCTTTCATGCGGGGGGAAGAACAAAAGCGCAGACCACCAGCACCTCCAAAAAAAATGTTCGGAAAAAGTTGTCGACCTTTCGATGATGGTTGGCCGAGAAAGAAGTTTGACAAGGCCTCGCAATTCGTTGTTCTCGCTGAAGAATCGTGCAATGGCAGCGTGTCCGTTTCCGAATGAATCTCGTATGGATTCTTCGCGGCCGGAATCAGGTTGTCAATCAGCCCGATCAACAGCATTCCACCAAAGAAAGAACCCGTATTAGCCCAGTGTGCTCCGGTTTCTCCAAAGCGTTCCACTAGCGAATCGATACCCTTGAAAAAGATCTCCACGAATGACAAATACAGCATAACCCCAGCAGAGAATCCTGTAGATACCGCTAGGAAACGATAGTCTGTTCTCTTTGCCGTGAAAGCGATGATGCTTCCAATCGCAGTCGCCATACCGGCAAAGAGCACTTAATCCAAAGGCAATCCATACGTTACTCATGCAGGGTCTCTCCTACGGGCCAATTTGAAAATGACCGGTCTATCCGGTGTATTGATTTGTTTGAAAATGTCAGTCTCTCAGGGTGCCAACAAGTCAATGCTGACTCCGAATTTCATTATTCTTTCAGGAACTCGACAGCAGTGAGCGAGGAAAAATGCCAGGCCCCATCTGCTTTTATCAGCAAAATCCGAAGTTCGTAAGCATCGGCAATCTGGTCGCTAGCTATGTTTCCACTTATCCGTAGGGTGGATGTGACATCTGCCTTGTTGCCGCCCGGCAGATTGACAATCGTGTCGTGAAAAGTGAAAGTGGTGTTGGGTAGCCTTTTTTTTAGCAGGAGAATGTGGTCCTTGAGCTCTGGCTGATTGAAAGTGCGGTCAATTCTCAATGATTCGATTTGAACCGTGGAGGGGTCGGCACAAAGTTTTACCGCTTGGAGCGCTTTCTGTAAAGATTCCATGACTGCCTCCTCCTGCTGAGTAGAACAGTAGTCGGCTAGCTTTGTGAGGTTGGCTTTTATTTTTTTCTCGTTACTCGGCCAAAGGAACAAGGCGCAGCCGACGGCCAGGCCAAAGGCCGCCAGAAGAATTTTAGTATTCAAGGAATTACGCCTCCAGCTATACGGGTTAAGGACACCTCGCCAAATCGATGGTGGTCCATGGGTGTCCCGCGATTTTATCCCCCACGACATACACATGCCCGAGCCTTGCAGTCCGTGCAGGCAGGTTCCAGTCGGAGCGCTGCTGGACATACGGTTCCTCTACGAGGTTTCCGTTTACATACAGCAACCCTTCGCGGAATTCAACCGTTTCACCCTGCAAGGCAATAATCCGTTTAAGCAACATCACACCTGTTCTCGCAAAACGTACAGCCATGATATCGAAACGTCCCTGTTGGGTGAAAAGATGCTGGAGGTACCAGCAAAAGCGAAAGGAACCGTCTTGGTAGGTGGGATCCATGCTTTTCCCTTGTATCCGCAAGGGGATGAGGGCATAGCCGAAGAGGATGTAGTCGGCAAGTGTCACCATGGCAAGACGGATAAAGAATCTTTTACCCAGGGACGGAAGAACAAACTTCCTCAACAGGGTGGGTGGCTTAGGCGAACTGATAAGAAGTGAAAGCAACAGAACTTCGGCTTCATTGGGATCAAGCGGGGTTGCCAGTCCCTTCTCTCTATTGACAATAGGTTGCAGTATAACAAGCAGAAATGACCTGTTTCTTGCCGATGAACTCTTTTCGTTTTACCCTATTCTTCAATCAATCGAAAACCCCTTTATCCAGGGGAAAACCCTCGGTGAGGGTGGAAATAACCGGTAAGGTTTGGCGGCTGAAATGACGTTTGCCTGGATTGCGGGGAAATTTGGCCTTTTTTCCGCTTGCCCGTGCAGCTGGGGCAAGCGAACGTTCAATCTCAGCCTTTGACCCGTTTGATGGTTCCGTTACTGAGCATGCCCTGGAACTGGGCCAGCAACGCCTCTTCCTCCTTGTCGATATGACCGTCAGCGTGGGCGCAATCCATAATTTTTTGGTATTCCGCCGGGGTTACCTCAAGGTCGTCGATGGCGTGTTTGATGAGGTTTTTGAGGGTGGTAGCCGACTCGCTTACTTTTTTCATGAATTTGTCTCCTTGGTTATGGCCTGGTGAAGAAAGAGGCTTTTAAAATTCTGACAATAGCCGTCCTATTATTTACGCAACGGCATAAAAATAAGGCATTACACGAAAAGATAAAGGGCCATCCATTGTAAAAGTCCAAGCAAAATCAAAGATGATCGGAGGCTATCAGTGAGCCAAACTGGTCAAATATATTGAAAATATATGTATATCGGTTCTCTTGTTTGCCTCACTGTTTTTTATGAAATTGACAGTGAAAATAAAATCGTGTCTATTCTTGTAGTTGAACATAGAGATAGTGATTATAAAAAAGTCATCCAGGACAGTTTCCTTAACCGGGTTTTACGTTCCATTGCTCCTTAAACCCCAACACGAAGAATATTTTAAAAGAAGTTTCCGATGAAAATCTTCTCGCCTCTTTACCGACGAACTATGGAATGGTCTCGTCATCCGAAAGCACCTTGGCTCTTGGGTGTATTGAGCTTTACGGAGTCGTCGTTTTTCCCGATACCGCCAGATGTGATGCTAGCCCCAATGAGTCTGGCCAATCCTAAACGGGCTTGGTGGTATGCGTTTTTGACGACAGCAACCTCTGTTCTTGGTGGTCTTTTAGGTTACTTCGTTGGGATTTATGCGTTCTCGTGGATCGAGCCTTTTTTGCGCGACAGCCATTATTGGGCTGCCTATCAGACGGCTGTGGCTTGGTTTGGTGCTTGGGGTTTCTGGGCTGTTTTTATCGCAGGATTTTCTCCCATCCCCTACAAGGTGTTCACCATTGCGGCAGGAGCAATGTCTATGGCCATGGCTCCGTTTGTTCTGGCGTCAATGATTGGGCGCGGCCTGCGGTTTTTTCTTGTCGCAGGCCTGATGGCGTTGGGCGGTGAGAAGATGGAGGGGACGTTGCACAAATATGTTGATCGCTTGGGATGGGCCACTGTTGGTCTGGTTGGAGTGGGTATTTTGACGTATCAATAGAGATTGTGTGATCCATCTCACACAAGAAACCTTAATGCGCTCGTTCACGATGATGGCGGGGACCCGAGGAGATATCCCGGCTGAAGAAAAGAGCGGTCTGTTGGTGATGGATCAGGATCCGGTCAGGGTTCTGGCTGTCTGGCGCCAAAGCCAGGTCAGACAAAGCATACCAAAGACGAAGATGCCGAAAAAGAACAGCAATGGTGAGTACTGCGGCACCACCTGCAGCTGATCGAGGGTGAACACCTGCTGCAAATAGCTGGACCGCAGCCAGCTGCGCATGAATACCATCACATAGACCAGCGCCACCGCATGAGCGATTGTCAACCACAGTCGCAGGCGCCAGGCGGTCACCAGAACTCCGAGGGTGAGCAGCAGGCCGACGCCAAAGGCGATGGTAGCCCCGAGGTCGCGGCCCATGAACAGCAGCATCTGACCACGCGGCAGGGCAAGCAGATAGAGTGTGCCAATGGCCGTGTTGATCAGGGTGACGATCAGAAATACCCGCAGCCCGACCCGCTCGGCATGATCCGCCAGTTCGAGATCACGGTCGGCATGGAAACGGCCGATCAGCGCCACCGCCAGTCCGCCAACAGACAGCGCCCCCAGCACCATATGTAAATAGCGGAAAAGGTAACTGTTGTCGTCAACAATCATCAGGGTACCGCCCTGATGGCGAAAGTATTCCTGAAACAGCTGCGGTAATCCCATCAGCAGCATATTGTGGGTTAAGGTGGCAGCGATCCCAAGAAAGATCAGGACACAGCCGCCGGCAAGCAACAAACCCAGCCGTCCCAGCAGTTCGAACTGGAAATCATAGACGTAGGCCCACCAGTAGGCGAGCATCAACAGTGGTATCACCATGATCCAGCCAACTGCCATCAGGATCGAACTGGTATAGATGAAATGGCCGTAGAGCACCTGGAGAAAGAGAAACGGTGCCACCCCTAAATTGACGGTTGTGGCGATCAGCAGCGGCGTGACCATCGCTAGACGATGGGCGAGCCGGTACCTAACTCCGCCGCCAAGCAGGTGCTGGGCAACCCCGATAGCCAGGCCCCCCAACATAGCATTCATCGCCAGCAGATGCAGGGGGAAAGTGAGCAGCAGCAGGAATTGAAACCACCCCCAAGACACAGGCAAAATATCGGTCGGCGGCAAGAGCAGCGTGTCCATCATTTCCCTCCTTTCAGGTCATCGAGATACTTGGCGAGCGCTCCCCGTTCCTCTTGGCTGCCGATAAACGGTGGCATTTCGGGCACCAGTTCCTGCAAACGGCTAAGATTTTCGTAAATCAGAGCGCGATCCCAGGAAACGGTATTTTCTACCAGATCTTCTGCACCATGACAGGACGCGCAGTGCATATCAAATACCGCAGCACCATCAACCACCTTCTGCGCACCGGGCGATGCGACCGGCAGCCGGAGAAAATCGGCGAGTAACCCTCGCTCGAAATCGGTGCCACCAAACGATGCCATTTCAGAGGATATCTCATTGAGCGTCAGCAGTATCGTTTCTGCTTTCTCCTTAGTTTGATCATCGAAGGCACCTGCAACATCCTCCTGGCTGTGGCAGGCCGCGCAATTCTCCTCGAAAAGTCGCCGGCCGGCGGCCAGGCCATCACCGGCCCGCTCAACCGGTTCCTGCACCTCCTTACCGTGCACCTTGCCAATCAGATAGGAGGCCAGCGCTCGGGCCTCGTCCGGCGTGCCGATAAAAGGAGGCATGAATGGCCTGAGGGTATGCATCTTCCCCAGATAGGCCACCAGGGCCGAATAACTCATGTCGGCGGTCTGAGCCGCCAGGTCGTTATTGCCTCCACCAAGGGTGTGGCAGCTATAACACTGATGGATGAACAGTTCACGGCCGGCCGCCACCCTGTTATCCGGGCTGAGTCGTTTGTGTGTAACCCAGATGGCTGATTCCAGAAATCCGGAGGCAGTGAGTTTATCCGCATCTTTTTTAAAAATGGAGTTGGAGTAGATCACCTCATTGATAACATAGGGTCGACGGGCCGCCTCGCGGATCCATTCAAACGAACCGAGCAACACAAAGGCACAGGCCATGGCCACTAGAGCCACCAGCCGGTTGTTGAACTGTGGTCGAATAATCGTGGCAACCAGGGTGATTGTCAAGAGCAGCAGGACCGCCACCGCCCCGTACTCCAAGGCTAGAACGATGGTCGGTGATTTGCCGAGCACAAGCTGGCGGGGGCCTGCAGGCAGCACCAGCACATACCAGGCGGCGGCCGGAACGGCACCGATAAAGGCGACAAGCGACCACAGCCCGGAAAAGCGGGTCATCTTCACCCGCACCACCTCGTCTCGTGACCAGGCCGCACTGAGGCAGCCATAGCAGCCGGCCAGAAGAATAGCCATGAACGTTCTGAAAAACAGCGACGGCCAGAAAGAAGGATTGAAAAATCCCTGCCAGAAGTCTCCAGTCTCGGCCCAGGTACCGGGGGTGAGCATCACCCCGATAATGCCGTTGATGAGAAAAAGCGACATCCAGGCTGCAAAGAAATAGAGGTAGCCGACCTTGAGGTGGGTCGACCAATCCATCTTGCCGAACAGATAGAAATAAACGAAAGCGGCGGCGATCTCTACCGTGAAAAACACCCATTCCGCTGCCCAGCCAAACACAAAGCTATGGATCAGATAGGAGGTCGCAGCCGGGTTGACCAGAGAGATGATGAACCAGATGCCGACTCCGCTGATCGAACCGAGGACCATGCTGACCAACAAGAAGAATTTTGCGTGACGATGGGTGAAATCGAGTATGGCCTGGCTGTGCTCACGCAATCCCTTACGTTCGGCCAGCACCAGATACAAACCACCGCCGACCGCGAAATGGGAGACAAACACATGAAAGACCGCGATCAACGCGATCAGGCTGCCTCCGCCTATTTCGGGGAGATACCAGACAGGATAATGCATGTTTCCTCCTTACCAAGAGTCAGGTGCAGTGAAAAAACATATAATAGGCTGACATTACTTGCAAATACGACATTGTGTCAAATCAGAGTGACACTCGGTTCCGGGAATGTGGAATGCGAGAGAAGGTGATAGGTGAATAAGCAGTCGTTTCTTCGGGGTTCCTGTTGAAAGCCATCCCGAGCAACGGGTCATACTCTCCAACGCAACAAAACTACCTTTTCCCGGCAGCTTTGGCAATTATTTTCACACTGAAAACAGCTGCCACTACATCCTTGACTGGAATTTTGATGAGGATAGCTGTAGAATCTCGCAAGGTTATGGTCCGGGAAATATCACCCGACGACGAAGATTCGTTATCGGCCTCCTCAAAAGTAAGGGTGTATGCAATGTAGCTCAGAAAATCAGGCAACTCAGTTTTTCTCCTCGCTTGGTTTTCGATTATTTGAAAATTCCGGCAAATAATCACATTTCTGCTGCAGTCGAGGGGGAGCATAAATTTACCGTGGTTCCGCTCCATTTGCTGATGAAGGAAGAAAATGACCCCTGAACAATTTATCACCCTGTGGAAAGAGAACAAGCTCAGCGAACGTGGTGAGGCCTAGGCCCATTTTGATGATCTCTGCGACCTGCTGGGCGTCGCTAAACCCCGTGATCCTGATAACTACTGCTTTAAGCGGGGAGCGAAAAAGGCGGATGGCGGTGACGGCTGGGCCGATGTCTGGAAACGCGGTCATTTCGGTTGGGAAAACAAGAAGCCGGGGCGCGACCTGAATGCGGCCTTGCTCCAGTTAACCGGCTATGCGCTGCGGCTTGAGAATCCACCCTTGCTGGTGGTCAGTGACCGCGAACGGATTATCATCCACACCGCTTTCACCGGGTATCCCGATGAGCCGCGGGAAATCAGCATTGATCAGTTGGTCGATCCGGCGGGGATGGCAAATGCTCGCCTGGTTATTCACCGACCCGGAAAAACTCAAGCCGGAAAAATCCACAGCCGCCATCACCCGAGAGGCGTCGGGAAGTTTTGCCGATCTGGCCCAAAAAATGCGGGAAAGAGGTGGGGACGGCCAGCAGGTTGCCCATTTCCTCGTGCAATGCCTCTTTTGCATGTTTGCTGAAGATGAAGACCTGCTGCCTGGCAGGGTCTTTACCACCATTCTCGGCAATACCGGGGGCGATGCCGGAAAGGCGGCAGGGTGTTGCCTTGCCGCCAACCATTCGTGAAATATGAGTCGCTTCGGTTCAGGTTATACATTCCGGGTAGTGCCAACACTTTTTTGTGGTGTACTATTGTCTTGAAATTGTAGAATTATTTTTTATCAACTGTCGAAGATGAGTTTAATCATAAAAACTGTTGAGCGAATCCAAGGGTACGACCTCTCAACACTTCAATCTTTTCTTTGTCAAACCAGCACGTCCTTTTTCAAGATGGCATATTTCATTGACATAAAAGGTCATTCTCCATAAGCTGTTAGCTAGCAAAAGCAATGTCTCGGCATTCGCCGCTCGGGAGAAAACAATAACAATTCGAAATCTAAGGTCGCACTATATGAAAACTCTCTGCTCCTTCATCGGTGGGTTTTTTCTGAGACATGCCGCTTCACGGACACTATTGCTCATCCTGACCTTAGCTGTTTTCGGCTCACCCCATTCCACATTCGCTTCAGACCAAAAGATTCTTCACCCTCACAGAACACATCGCTTCTCAACGTGCCAAAACGCGTTCTGGTGCTCTTTTCCTATCACCAAGCTGAATGGTCAGATAATGTTCAAAAGGGCATTGAATCAGTTTTTACCCCTTACCAGAATGTAAATTTCTTTTATGAATACATGGACACAAAGCGGTTGAAAACGAAAGAGTATCTGGACACCCTACGAAAGATTTATATTGAAAAATATGCCAAAGCACATATCGACGTAATTATCTGTGTTGATAATAACGCATTAGAGCTACTGGCAGAAAATGCCCAGACTCTTTTCCCGGACATTCCTGTTGTATTCTGTGGTATCAATGACTACAAGCCCGCTCTGCATGTCGCTCGCCCCGATGTAACCGGTGTTGTTGAATACGGCGATTTCTCCGACACCCTGAAAATCGCTTTCAAAGCCCGTCCTAATGCCACAAAACTGTATATTGTCGGCGATCACACCGAAACTGGGGAAATAAATACACGGGAGCTGCTTGCCGCACTTTCTTCGGTAGCACCCAACATCCAGACGATTCTGACAGACCGCATGAGTTACAAAGACCTTTCCACTACACTGCAAAAGGCAGAACCTCACCAGGTGGCATTCTTCGTCAGCTTCTGGAAGGATGGCACCGGTCGGAATATTGAGCCGTGGCAGCTCGATGCTGTATTTAGAAAATCTGCAATCCCGGTTTTCGGCCGTTCGGAGTGGATGATCAATCACGGGATGGTCGGGGGGAAATGTGTGACGGGATTCGCCCAGGGAGAGGCGGCAGCAAGGATTGCGCTGCAAATTCTCGGCGGCACACCAGTTTCTTCTCTACCCATTGACACCAACAGCCCGAATCAGTATCTCTTCGATCACCTGATGATGAAACATTATTTGATAGACGAAGGTATCTTTCCCGACGAAAGTATAAGCTTTAACCGTCCCGAACCATTCTATCGGGTATCCAAGGCCGTTGGCGTAACCGTAGTCGCTTTTTCAACATTGCTTCTGGCAGTACTTGTTTTTCTGGTTGTAAACATTCACCGGCGCAGACAGGCCGAGGAGAATCTACGGATAAGCGAGCAACGAATGCGCCTCTTTTTCGAGCGCCAGGTAGTCGGCACGGCAATTACTTCGCCGGAGAAGGGTTGGGTGCAAGTAAACGACAGATTGAGCCAGATGCTTGGTTTTTCACGCGAGGAACTGTTTTGTCGAACTTGGGAAGAACTGACCCATCCTGAGGACATTGCTGCAGATATGACTCAGTTCAATCGGGTTTTGTCTGGCGAAATCGACGAATACTCCCTCGAGAAACGGTTCATCCGGAAGGATGGAACGGTAATTTTCACCAACCTCTCAGTTGGGTGTGTGCGTCACGCAGATGGTTCTGTCAATTTTATTTTGGCGTTATTGGCAGACATCACCGCGCGCAAGCAGGCGGAGGCAGACCTTCTCGCAGAACGTCAGTATTTGAAAGACATCATTGACTTTCTGCCGGATGCCACCTTTATCATCGATACTGATCAGCGCGTCGTTGTTTGGAACAGGGCTGCTGAGGCGATGACAGGTGTTAAAAGGGATGATTTGCTGGGAAAGGGAGACTATGCCTATGCCGTTCCCTTCTATGGAGAACGCCGGCCCATTCTGATTGACCTCCTCAACATCTCAGAAAAAGAGAGGGAGAGTTCATATTCCCATATCAAGCGAGTAGCTGATAAGGTTTATGCGGAGACATTTATTCAAACTCTAAATAATGGTGAGGGCGCATATCTTTGGGGCGTTGCATCCCCTCTCTATGATCGAACTGGTTTGCGTACCGGAGCCGTCGAAGTCATCAAAGACATCACGGAGCTTAAAAAATCAGAAAAAAACAACATTCAGCTGCAAGAGCAATTGCTTCAAGCACAAAAGATCGAGTCAATTGGGCGTCTCGCAGGTGGGGTGGCACATGATTTCAACAATATGCTTGGGGTTATCCTTGGGCATGCTGAGCTGGCACAGAAGCAGTTGAACAAAGCTCATCCACTCTTTTTTAACTTTGAAGAGATTCGCAAGGCGGCCCAACGTTCCGCTGATATTACCCGGCAACTTCTGGCCTTTGCCCGGAAGCAAACCATTGCGCCCCAGGTAATAGACCTGAACGAAAGCGTAGATGGGATGCTTACAATGCTGCGGCGGCTCATCGGAGAGGACATAAATCTGGCCTGGTTGCCAGGCAAGAGCCTGGAGCCGGTCAACATGGATCCATCCCAGCTCGACCAGATTCTTGCCAACCTCTTTGTCAATGCCAGGGATGCCATTGCCGATACTGGGAAGGTTACCATCGAGACCGATAACGTAGCCTTTGACGAGGCTTACTGTAGACTGCACACAGGTTTTGTTCCCGGCGATTATGTAATGCTGGCGGTCAGTGACAACGGCTGCGGTATGGACGCGGAAACCATGACACACATGTTCGAGCCATTTTTCACCACCAAGGAAATGGGCAAGGGCACTGGCCTTGGCTTGGCGATGATCTACGGCATTGTTAAACAGAACAGTGGTTTTATTTATGTTTACAGTGAGCCGGGGCAAGGCACCACTTTCAAGATTTACCTACCACGACACGGAGGAAACGCTGCTCCGACACCTAATCAAGATGCGGCTGGTTTAGTGGTGCTCGGCAATGAAGTTATCCTGCTGGTGGAAGATGAGCCGATGATCCTCAACATGACCACAACGATGCTTGAACTTCATGGATACAAAGTCCTGCCCGCTGCATCATCGGGAGAAGCAATCCGTCTTGCCCAGGAGCATGCCAGCGACCTCCATCTCCTTATGACAGATGTGGTCATGCCCGAGATGAACGGCAGGGATCTGGCCAGAAACCTGTTGTCTTTCTGTCCCAAACTCAAATGCCTGTTCATGTCCGGTTATTCGGCCAATGTCATCGCCCATCAAGGTGTGCTCGACGAGGGTGTCCATTTTATTCAGAAACCGTTTTCCTTAGACGATCTTTCCGCCAAAATCAGAGAAATACTAGACTAACATCCTAATTAAATTAGTAAAAAATGATTACGCTAATAGCCATTCAAATACTCAGGAAGCACCTTAAATTACCGACTCAGTCTATCTTTTAACATTGGCAGCATGGACTTTAAATATCAGGCTACTGCTATTTGTTGGGCCAAACTGTGACTACGTTAGCTTTTTATTTTATCTATCAAGTGATTAATGACATGGCTGTGCTGTTGCTGAGGGCTGAACATTACGATCTCCGCGTCTTTGTTGACCTTTAAATTGTGCCCTGTGGCCAGTAAAAGAGATCATTCGCTTTGACTGTTTCCTGTGTGTCGTTCGCATCCGTTTTTGTGAGTTGTCCGCACAAGACGAAGCCCCAGTGTGAGCACTGGCACAAGTCACCATCCAGTCGTGCTGATGCCATTGAGGCGGATGGCTATGCACGCAATGCCGTCCATCCCCCCCCAAAAAGCAAAGGATTTGTTGTGCAAGAAAAAATGAGATGAGTTAACGGTTACAAACCCGGACAGCTCGTTTGCGCCTCCCCCAGGGTTCCCAACTCAACGTTACCCGCCAAGCCAGCGATAGCAAACCCATGGTAGTGAGGCCAACCTCACTCAAAACCCTTTTCTTTGGAAGAGCAGAACACGACAGGGATGCTGCCCAGTTTTTAATTCTTCTTTACACTTCTCTTTTGCTGATACATTTTACTATCAGCCATGGCCATGGTATCCTGCACATCTACGCTTGGCTCAATTTTCACGATACCAAAGGACATGCTGACATTGAGATGCACTTCATTCCAGGAAATAGGATTATCCTTTAGCTCCTGATGCAAGCGGTTTACCAGGACAGCTGCGGCATCCTGATTGGTGTGCGATAAGATCAAGCCAAACTCGTCTCCCCCAAGCCGGCCAACAATATCTGATTCACGCACACTGTCCACCAGCCTTTGAGAATATTCATGTAACACATGGTCTCCAGCACTATGTCCATAGGTATCATTGATAGCCTTAAAACTATCAAGATCGATATAGACCAGACAGGCCTCGCTGCTATACCTCTCGACTGAGGCTTGTACCACAATCTCACCTGAAAAATCCATTCCAGTAATTGTGTCGTGGGGATGATTATGCAAGAACAAACAAGAAGATTCGGTTTTCTCTCTCTAACCTTAATATTTATTGGGGTACGGATGCTTATTTATGCAGCGGGAGATTTCCCTAGACGAACGTATTTAAAAGAATCGATATCTATTCTGACCCTTGTTGCTTTCTGCCAGATGTTCGCACAGTTTTTTATAGCCCGCAGTACCAATGCTCTGCTGAGTGATTGTAGATTGAGTACTGTCCTGAAAATCCATAAGGCTATAGGATATATGTTTATCACTGTTCTGCTTGTTCACCCCGTACTGATTGTTGTACCACGATATTTTGAATCCGGGGTTGATAGCATGGAAGCATTTCTCATCATTATCACTTCTTTTGATAGCCTAGGTGTTGTCCTTGGGATTATTTCCTGGTCTTTAATGCTCGTTTTTGTCGTTACTTCGCTTTGGCGCAATAAGTTACCCCTAACCTATAAAACATGGCGAACAATACATGGATTTCTGTCCATTGCATTTATCTCCATGGCCTCCTGGCACGCTATTAACCTTGGCCGCCACACTGATCACATCCTGTCATCGTATATAATCGCTATGCTGGCAAGTTGTGTGCTCATGCTGTTAAAATCGTATGTCGTCAAGTCACCTCTCACAGCGGAAATTATGAAATGAATACTTTAGAAGAAAATTTCGATATATCGCGTCGCAATTTTATCGCATTAGCCGGCGGTGTCGCCGGAATGGCAGTCCTTTCTTCCTTTGGAATGCCATTAGGTTGGGCTACCAATGAAGCAAAAATTGATGTTGACTAGATAAAGGTCCTGGAAAACACAACTGATGTTTTGGTAATCGGTGGTGGCATGGCTGATTTATTTGCAGCCGTCAAAGCACATGATGCCGGCGCGAAGGTGATGCTGGTCTCTAAAGGTCGTCTCGGCTCCTCAGGTCAAACCCCCTTTGCCAAGGGAATTTTTACCTATGACCCCAGTACTGAAAAAATGAGCCTCGACGATTTTGTCGCGACCGTTTCTCGTTCGGCACTTGGCACCAACAATCCCTTTTATACCAGGCAAATGGCCGAGCATTCCCTGGCCCGGGTCAATGACTTGAGAAAGTGGGGTTTTTTTGAATCGCCACTCTATAACAAATGTTTTTCCAAACCCATCAAGGAGCGGAACATTCCCGTCCTGGAGAGAATTGTTATTACCCACCTGATCAAAGAAGATGGCCGAATCGCAGGCGCCGCTGGTTTTGGCATAGATGAAGAAAAAATCCATATTTTCAAGGCCAAGAGTGTAATTCTCTGCACCGGGGCTGGAGGTTTTAAACCTAACGGTTTCCCAATCTGCGACCTCACCCACGATGGGACGATCATGGCCTACAATATCGGCGCTAAGGTTACCGGGAAAGAGTGGAATGATGGGCATCCTGGCCAAGCAACCAATCCCGCGGCATGTTTTGATGGCTGGCACGGCATGTTTGAAAGAACGCCGGGCACCACAGGTATTGAAGTGCATCACGACCTCGGGGTGGATTTGAACTACAAGGCGTACATGCTGGGAGGGCCAATGGTCGGAGGCCCCGGAAGTCCTCCCGGGATGGTAGATAAGACAGTCCAGGGTGGACCCTATATACCCGCCGAATTTAACCGCGGTGGTCCTCCGAAGGAAGGAGACAGACCACCTGGGCCACCCCCAGGCGCAAAAGGAGACCGAAAACAAGGTGGCGTCCCTCCTGGGATGGGTGGGATATCTGTCGGCGGCTCCTCTGCAGGAATGTCCATTCATAAATCAGAAGGGCTGGTACCGATTAATGATAAATGTGAATCGACTATTCCTGGGTTATATGCAGCCGGAGATGCATTGGGCTCTTACATGGCGGGTGCCATCTATACCCAGGTAGGTTCTTCACTTGCCGGTTCGGCTGTCCAAGGTGCGATTGCTGCTGAGGCTGCCGCCAAATACAGCAATCATGTTGAAATGAAAGACATTTCAAAGGTAAAAATCCAGGTGATACAGGCAGAAATACTGGCACCCTTAAAGAGAGAGGCGGGCTACAGTCCTGCCTATGTCACGCATACCCTGCAAGGTATCATGATCCCCAATTTCATCCTCTACATCAAGAAAGAGAATCTGCTGAAAGCGGCACTGGCATATATAGAAGAACTCCGAGATCACCACATGCCGATGCTGAGAGCCGCTGATTTGCATGAACTGAGACTGGCCCATGAGACCGCTAATATGATTGTAAGCGCTGAAATGAAACTCAAGGCCTCAATCATGCGCACTGAGAGTCGTTGCAGTCATTTCCGCCTCGATTACCCTGGACTCGATGATAAAAACTGGAAGGCCTGGATCAATATATATAAAGATCCTGATGGTAACATGCACTTTGAGAAACAGCCATTTGGCAGCTGGCCTCAACTACGGCTATGTTAAACAGGATTCAGATCTTTCTTCCGATAGCTATGATGAGCATAAGGTACTCCTCACCCTTTCGTATAAGACTGACCTTCTTAAGTGGTAAATTCCAGAGCGCCATACAATAAGGTGGGGCCGCCTTTTGGGGGGAGCCCCTTCCATTTCAATTCCATTTTGTCATCTTTATCTAAAGCATGAGCCTTGTGCAATGTGGAAGCCTTGGTTGTATCGTTTTTCTCATAGACCTATAGTTTCCAATCCGATCAGCGGGGTTTGACTAAATCAGGCGTGTTGAGATTGCCACTTCAAAGATCGATATTATTGCTTAAGCCCAAAATTGAAGGTGCCTACTGTCCCACTACGGAAAACACACGGAGTTTCAATAAATTATGCTCGATAAGGATGCTAGAAACACAGCAAAGTAGTGTCTTTACGCCATTGGTTGACCTTATCATCAATTTTTGTGGAACATAAACTGACTGTACCGCCTTAGTTTCCCCTATGTTTTCGAGTGAAAACAGGTGCTACCTCCTTCCTGTACTTTTCAAATACCGGACAAGAAGGGATGATGGCATCAGGAAGATCAAGAATCCAAAATGCTCCATTACCCGCCATTTCTTCTGAGATAATTTCGAATTTGCAAAAGAGCAAAATTGCTTCTTTTCGGTAGTGATATTGGGGCATTCACAAGGCCAAAACGCTCAGGAAGCTTAATCTGTAAGCTATGGTTTTGGCTGAAGATTGCCATGGGATATCTTTTTTCCCGCTCAACATTGAAGATCAGATATTCTTCAGGTTCCCACAACCGATCATTGCTACCCGACTTCCAGGAGATTTCCTTCACTGGTTGGGTATCGTTTACTTTGATGAGGGGAAGAAATTTCCGTTAATTCTTCAAGTAATTAAGTGAAGACGAATAAGCCTGGAACAAATGGTTGACCAATTTGTATGAAAATTATCACTATCGCTTTACCCTATACAAAGCTCATGGCTATTTCTTTAGCCTCTGTCTCTATAGGTACTGCAATACCACCGACCGGAGCTCGCATGACAGTTCTTCCCGGTATGGTAGAGGTTGTACGGGAAAATTCAGGGGCAACTACCGAGGGGAAACAAGGTAACCCTGACAGGATTCTAACTACCTCGCGATCTAACCCGCGCCAGTTATTCGCCTTGGAAAAAATAGTCTCCAGCATGGGATACCTAAATATTTCAGGTTTTTATTTTTGACCTTTTGGCAAGGTTACTCAATCCATTAAGGAAAAATTATTGTATGACAACCCTGTTGCGACCTTGCTTCTTAGCCATATACAGAGCCTTGTCTACTTTCTTAACAATATCATTAAGTAAGTCATCTTTGTTATCAACAACTGTCATTCCAATGCTCACAGTAAATCTTATAAGTGCACCACTATCGGTACTGATCTCTATCTTAGATAAATTGCCTCGTAATCTTTCTGCAACCGTTGATGCCTGGTGATCATGTGACTCCGGCAATAGAACTATAAACTCTTCACCACCCCATCTACTAAACATGTCGGTACCAAGAAGAATACCATGAGCTTCAGCAACCAGATGTTTTAAAACTTTATCGCCAGTATCGTGTCCATATGTATCATTGATATCTTTGAAGTGGTCAATATCCATCATTAGAAGAGCAAGTTTATGGCCATATCGTTGACTCCTAGATAACTCTTGCTCGAAAAACTGCAGAAACGACCTCCTTTTTTTTGCACCTGTTAATGAATCAGTTGTCGCAAGTTTTTCTAACTCTTTCTCCATTTTTTTCCGCTTAGTTATGTCTTCAATAATTACAATTGTTCCAGAAAATTTCCCAGATATGTCGAGGGAACGGGAGAAGGCGATGTGAAAATATTGTTCTTTGATATCAATAGACATTTTACTGTGGATTTTCTGTTCTTTACTCCGAACAAAATCATCGTAACTTTCTGCTAACCAAGAAAATTCTTCTGTGAAAATTATAACTTCCTTGCTATCTGTATAATATTTTGTTCCAGGTACTGAATTAGTATTAAAGATGTTGGAAGCGGCAAGGTTCATGTTTTCAATCTTCCCGTCAGGGTCAACAATGAAAACAGGCATGGATAAGCTTTCGAAGATTGTAAGATATTTGTTTTTTTCGTTTGTCATCTGACGGTTGCGATCCTGCAATTCACCAACTAATGGGCCTTGTTCTGAAGTAGCCCAAGTAGTACAAAAAGCAATTTCTACACGATCGAAAAACCGATTTATTAAATTTATAGCAATGGCCAACCCATCAATTGAATTGCTCGCTAAGGAGCTCAGAGAATTTGCTGACGAACGTGACTGGAATCAGTTTCATTCACCAAAGAACTTGGCGATGGCACTATCTGTTGAAACAGCCGAACTGTTGGAGCATTTCCAGTGGTTGACGGAGGAACAAAGCAATTTCTTGCCTCCTGAAAAGTTGGAACAGGTTGGGGAGGAAATTGCTGACGTTCTAATATATCTGACCCGATTGGCAGACAAGCTTGGTGTCGACCCTTTAAAAGCAGCATTTATGAAAATTGAGAGAAATCGAGAGAAATACCCAGTCAGCAAAGTAAAGGGATCAGCTAAAAAATATTCCGATCTTTAATCATAGGCTTGCATTATAGCGTCGGGGAAACAAGGATTAGGTCTGTCATAGACCAGGTAATTTACTACACACCATTCACCCGGAGATATCGATGATCACCGTAATTGCTGAATTTAAACTCCCCGAACCGATCTCGAACCATACGGCTCGGGAAATTTTTTTGAGTACTGCCCCAAAATATCAAGGCATGCCCGGGTTGATTAGAAAATACTACTTTCTCGCTCCAGACGGCATCAAAGCCGGAGGTATATATCTTTGGCAGTCTCGAGAATATGCAGATAGTCTGTATACGGATGAGTGGAAAGCGTTTGTGCGCAGTAAATACGGTTCTGATCCCATGTTGACTTACCTCGACACCCCTGTTGTTGTCGACAACGTCTTGAATGAAATTATTTCGGAACCATAAGCAGAAGATAAGGATATCTGGTTTTGCAACAGCATGTTTTTTTGCTTCAAAAAACACATAACTCTCTTTTTAAAGTTGATCGAGACGCTAGGCAAGATTTCTCCTCTATCAAAACAACCGCAGTTGCCGATCCCGCCAACGAAGAAGCCACCGCCGATGTCCAAATAACCTGGCGGGGTACCATCAAGCCATAAAAAAAGGGTGTTGAATCTTATCGACTCAACACCCTTTTGATCGGGCCATATCAATGATGAAATAAAAACGTTGCAAGGAAAACCTCAATGAGGATTGAAGAGCTATCCCTGCCGACGCCGGTATTTTTTTACTTTTTCGTGTAGGTGAAGAGGAGGTTGCCATCCTGCTCATCGACCATTGCTTCGCCACCCTTGGTAAGTCTGCCGAAGAGGATTTCTTCGGTCAGGCTGTCGCCGACTTCCTTCATGATCAGCCTGCGCAGCGGCCTCGCCCCATAGTCCGGGTCGTAGCCTTTTTTCGCCAGATAGGTGCGGGCCTCAGGACTGAGCTTGATGGTCACGCGTTTTTCCGACAGCTGGCTTTCAAGTTCTTTGATCAGCTTATCGACAACCAGCTCGGTGGCGGCATGGTCAAGAGAACTGAAGGAGACGATGGCATCCAGCCTGTTGCGGAACTCGGGAGCAAAAAGTTTGGTGATTGCCGTCTGATCCTTGCCCTTCTTGCTGCTGACAAAGCCGATGCTCCGGCCGGCCAACTCACGAGCCCCGGCGTTGGTCGTCATAATGATGATGACGTTGCGGAAATCAGCCTTTCGTCCAGAATTGTCGGTCAGCGTCGAGTGGTCCATGACCTGCAGAAGGATGGAAAAGATATCCGGGTGGGCCTTTTCAATCTCATCAAAAAGGAGCACCGAATAGGGGTGTTTGCGGATTGATTCGGTGAGCAGGCCGCCCTGGTCAAAGCCGACATAGCCGGGAGGCGAGCCGATCAACCTGGCTACCGCATGTTTCTCCATATATTCGCTCATGTCGAAGCGCTCGAAATGAACATTCAAAACAACTGCCAGCTGCCGTGCGACCTCGGTCTTACCGACTCCGGTCGGACCTGCAAAGAGAAAACTGCCGGTCGGTGAATCGGGGTTACCGAGGCCGGCACGCGATCTTTTAACGGCCGAGGTGACCGCTCCGATGGCCTCATCCTGGCCGAAAACGACTGCCTTCAGGCGGGTTGCCAGGTCGCGCAGTTCGTGGATTTCAGAGCTTGAACTCGATTTGGCCGGGATTCTCGCCATTTTCGAGACCACCTTTTCAATATCGCTGACTTTGACGGTTGAGCCTTGCCTGTTTTCCAGCCGGAAAAGAGAACCAACCTCGTCCATCACGTCAATTGCTTTGTCTGGAAGAAAACGCTCGTTGATAAAGCGAAACGACAGTTCAGCCATCGCCTGCACGGCCTTTGCCGAGTACTTGACATTGTGGTGCTCTTCGTATTTTTTTTTCAGTCCCTTGAGGATGAGATGGGTGTCGTCAACCGTTGGTTCTGCAATGTCGATTTTCTGAAATCGCCGTGACAGGGCCCGGTCTTTTTCGATCTGGTTTTTATACTCTTCGTAGGTCGTAGAACCAATGCAACGCAAAATCCCAGACTGGAGGGCCGGTTTGAGCAGATTCGAGGCGTCCATGGAGCCGCCGCTTGTGGCGCCCGCCCCGACGATGGTGTGCATCTCGTCGATGAAAAGGATGGCGTTCTCCTTTTTCTCAATGGCCGATATGACACTTTTCAGCCTTTTTTCAAAATCTCCGCGATACTTGGTTCCGGCGACGAGGGTACCCATGTCGAGGAGGTGGATCTCCACACCTTGAAGCAAGTCCGGTACCTGCGACGGTTCGCCTTTGGCCCTGGCCTCTTTGTCCAGGTGGATTCTCAGGGCAAGCCCTTCGGCCATTGCCGTCTTGCCGACGCCCGGTTCGCCAACCAGCAGTGGATTATTTTTCTTGCGCCGACAAAGAACCTGCATGGTTCTGCTCAATTCGTCGTTGCGACCGATGAGGGGGTCAATTTTACCGGCGGCTGCAAGATCGGCAAGATTTATGGTGAATTCTTCCAGCGCCTTGGCGTCTTTGTCACCCTTCTGCGGTGCTGTGTCCCCGGGTGGTGGGGCGGAGAATGGTTCTTTCTGCAATCCTTCGGCCGGTAGTTCGTGGGAGATGAAGTTCATAACCTCCATCTTGCCGATGCCCACCGAGGTGAGAAAGTAGACGGCATGTGATTCCTCTTCGGAGAGGATGGACACTAGGACATCGCTGCTGTCGACCTGATTTTTCCCGCAGCTTTGAACATGGGCCACGGCTCGCTGGAGAACTCTGTTGAAAGCGATGGTCTGGGCCGGCTCCATCGACCCGGTGGAGGAGAGGGTGGGGATTTCTCGCAGGAAGAATTTTTCCAGTCGTTCCTTGAGGATCTGGGCCGAGCCACCACATTGATTGATTATGTAGCCGGTCAGTTCGTCATGCAGAATACCATACAGCATGTGTTCAACTGTCACATACTCGTGATTATGGTTTTTTGCCTCTCTTATCGCCATTATCAGGGCTTTTTCTAGTGTCTTGCTCAGCATAGTATTCCGAATGCGGTTGTGGAAAAATAAAATCCTTTGCTATACCGTTTCCATCGAACAACGTAATGGAAACTCATTTTTTTTTGCCAGGTGATGAACTACGGAAATTTTTGTTTCACAGATTTCCCTGGTATACACGCCGGCGACTCCTATTCCCTCCTGATGGACATTAAGCATTATTTTGGTCGCGTCAGGGGTTGATTTTTGAAATACGGTTTCGAGAATGAAGATGACGAATTCCATTGTGGTGTAGTCGTCATTGTGCAGCAGCACTTTGTACATGCTCGGTTCCCTGGTTTCAATAAGGTCCTTGGTAAGTACAGATCCTTCTCTCTGGTCTTTATGCTCGGCCATATGGTCTACAATTAAGGTAAATGCTTTTTCACGTAAAAAATCTAGTTTACAGGGATTAGGGCAATTTAGTGCCCTACAGATTATTTTCGTTCAAAAAAACAAGAAAATAATCTGCGAAAGGCACTTATCCCGTTTATCGGGGTTTTTTCGCGAAAGCCCTCATACCGATATGATAATTATTGTTTGCGCTCCTTCAATATACCACAGGTTATCTTCTGCTGGGAAGTTTTGGTGCGCCTTTTACCATCGCCAGCAGGAGTTCTTCGATAACCAGCCGTGGTGGCAAGGGGGAGCCCTTGAGGCGAAACTCGGCGTCGAGCAGCATCGCCAGCCATCTTTTCAGGCCGGAACAGGAATATTCCGAGGCCTTGGAAAAGCTCATAAACAGGGCGTAAGGGTGCCCTTGCAACAGTTCGCCCCATTCCTCTTCAGCTTTCAGGGCTGGAAGATAGGTGTTTTGGAAATCCCTGGCATTCATGCCGCTCCGCCAGAGTGGAAAGTCCCGCATCTGGAGAGAACGAAAAATTAGCTGTTTTTTTAAATAATTTCTAATTGTTGAAAGGATTGCCAGTGCATGAATTCCTTGTTCGAGGAGGTGCGAGAGGATTGTCAGCGCTCGGTCTGCCTGTCTTTTGCCGAGGGCGTCGGTCAATTCATAGAGGGCGTCTTCCCGATTGCGACTCACCATCTCTTCCACGTCGCTTGCGGTGATGGTTGCGCGGTCGCCAATGGAATGAGCCAGCTTCTCAGTTTCGACAACCACCGCCACCGGATGAAAACCGACCCGTTCAAAAAACATCTCCACCGCTCGAGGCTCTATTTTCTTTTGCAGCTCGGTGAGAGTCTTTTGCATCATCTCCCGGAGAATTTCCTTCTGTTCGGTCTGCGCAGCGGCACCGGAACCGCCGGCGACGGAACAATCGACAACAGTGCCGTTTTTTTTCAGATAAGTGAATAGCCTTTGGCGTTTATCGACCGTTTCGGCGGTCAAAAACAGAATGTTCTGGGCGGGGATGCCTTTCTCAAAGGTCTGGATATAACGTTCGGCGAGGTTGACACTGGCTGCCTGGCTTTTGCCTTGGGTTTCTCCGAGAAGATGGTCAGCCCATTGCAGGTTGTCAGTGGGCTTGGCAAAGGCAAAGATTTTTTGCCACTCCGGCGATGGAATTTCCGACAGGGACGTCGTCCCCTCGATTTCCAGGCCAACCGCCTGGACCATAGAGAGCAGATGGTTGCGGGCTGAACCGGAGTTTCCGCTCTGGAAGGCCTGGGCCGCCTTTCCCCATATTTCCTCAACCACCGTCTTACTGTGAAAGATACGACTGTCCGAGACCCTGAGCAGTTGGCGACCCGGGAGCAGGCTGTAGCTCATCAGGCGTGACAGTGTCCGGCCAGCGTCTTCGTGGTCGCCGTCGATGGCATGAACAGCTCCATGCCCGACTTCCAGGAGTTTTTCCTGTACCAGGTCGGCAGCCTCCTTGCAGAGATATCGCTCGCCGAAAAAGAGGAACAGCTGAGAGTTGAGTGTCGGCGATCCTTCCTGTAGAGCGGCCTGGAGCTCTGCTCTTTTAATCAGTGTCATGTTTGTCTCTCACGGTATTTTCAGCAAAAATCCTTGCTTTTGTGTAACTAGGGGAAGTATCTTTTTCTGACTCTTGTAGCATTATTGTCGATAAACCCTCTTTAGTGCCTTAGGATTTCGTTTCTCGTTTTTCAGTAACGAATTTCGTTAAAGTACTTATCCCGTTCACCGGGGTTGCGATGGAGAAGATACGCATGAAAAGGCAAACCGTCACCGCCGCAACAGTCAGTCCTTCCCGAGCCGTGCCGCCGCACATCGTTTGCCCGGAATATGCACATACGGCTGTTCCGGCTCCCTACAAGCTCTCTTGCATAAAGGTAAAGGTAGATCAGATAGGGCGGATGCGCAAGGCTTGCCGGTTCGCTCGGGAGGTGTTGGACCTGGTGCTTGCCGCCGTCCGCCCCGGGGTCACCACCGACGAACTCGACCAGATCGCCCACCAGCACATCATTGCCCTGGGCGCCTACCCGAGCCCCCTCAATTATATGGGTTTTCCCAAGTCCATCTGCACCTCGGTGAACGAGGTTGTGGTGCACGGCATTCCCGACAACCGAAGGCTCGTGGAGGGGGATATTATCAATTGTGATGTTACCGTTTACGCTCATGGTATGCATGGAGACTGTTCCGAGACAATTTTTGTGGGCGAGGTTGATGCCCTGGCAAAGAAGCTGGTCCAGGTTACCTGGGAGTGTCTACTGCGGGCCATTGATGTGGTTCGGCCCGGGAATAAGCTCAACGCCATAGGCCTTGCGGTCGAGGCTCACGCCCGGCAGAATGGGTTTAGTATCGTCCGCGAGTTTTCCGGGCACGGTATCGGCGAAAACTTTCATATGGCGCCCTATGTCGCTCATTTTTATGAACCGGACAACACAACACAGATCGTTGAAGGCATGACCTTTACCATCGAGCCGATGATTAATGTCGGTACCGCCGAATGCGTTATCTGGCCGGATAAATGGACGGCCGTCACTGCCGACCTGAGGCGAAGCGCCCAGTTCGAGCACACCCTTCTGGTGACGGCCGATGGAGTGGAGATTCTTACCGGCGGCAGGGAGCCCTGGTTTTTGCGGCAAGATAACCGTAACCCGTAAGTTACTCGGGCAACCTGAGACACTCCAAGGCCTTCTGCGAAAAGAAGGTGCATGAAAGGCACCTCAATGAATACATTGCCGTTTTGCATGCATTGGCTGGGACTGGCAGAAATCGCATCTACGATGAGAAATATTTTTGCTTTGCGAGCTTTACTTCATGTTTCTTTTTCCCTTCTTCCATATCATTGAAACCGCACATTATTTCTGGAATTGCTTTTACTGTCTGGAGAATTCCGAAGAGAGCAATTCCATGATGTGCGCCAATGGCCATTTCTTCCAGTGTGGTCAAAACCTCATAGCCGGCCGTGGAAACAAGAACTAACCCGCTTATTAGGTTAAGATACGGATTAGCGGTAACTCTCTTTATCAGGTTAAGGATAGGATTCGTGGTAATTTTCATTATCATATCAACCTGTCCTTAAGAGGAGTCTTTTGCCAAGCGCAGTTTTGTGATGAGTTGAAGGTTGCATTTTTGCCGATAACAATGGATTGGGAAATTCACTTTACCAGATGCTTTATTAGCTTCTGGCTCAGTTGCTCTACCTCTTCTTCAAGTTTTGAAAGATCCTTGGCAATAATTTTCTCAGCGGCCAGCACAACACCCTGCTCAATGTGGATGACCCGTGCATTTACCTCTACTGTATCTAAAAATTGAATGACTGTCCCTGTCACAATTTTATCCGCGCCCAGCATACGGCCGGTTTGCATCGCCTGGTCTTGTTCGACCAGGCCACTCTGATTAAATTTCTGCTCCTGCAGCAACTCTTTGATAAGGAGGTGCTCGATGACTTCCAACCGTTTGTCGTTGACCAGGGCGGTACTCAACCATTCGGCAACGATATGTGAAATATGGGGTGGAAGAGTGTCTCCTTCGACCTCGAAAGTCGCCACGGCAATTTTTATCGGTGCAGCCAGAGCAGGAGAAACAAAAGAAAACAGACCCAATAATCCAATCAATATTACAATGACAACTCCGGTTCGGTGTACCATCTGTTTTCTCCAGTTTTTTCGTCGGTTGTTCATCTTCTGCAAGGCAAGAATTTCTCCAGCGACAGACCCAGGAGCTGCATGGTTTAACAGGAACGTATATGATACCCCTTTTTTTGGGGAAACATCTAAAGGGCCTTTTTCCCCGCCAAGTTATGAAAATAGCCTATCGTATTCTTTGCAGATAGTAAACCCGGGAGCCTAAGAAATAAAATATTATTTCTTTTAATCTGTGAGGGGAAATGCCCTGCTCCTGAATATTGTGCAATGTGGATGATACTTTTCTACAGAAAGAGTTTGTAGGCCGGATTATCGGTCTCTTCCTTGTAACGGTAACCGAGGGCATCGAGTCGTTGTTCGAGGTGTTCATCCGTTCCCGGGTGGCATTCAAGACCGATGAGAACCCTGCCGAAATCTCCGCCATGCGCCCGATAATGGAAGAGGGAGATATTGTGTCTGCCCCGGGTGGCATTGAGGAAACGACTCAGCGCCCCAGGGGTCTCCGGGAACCAGAAGCGGAACAAACGTTCGTTGATGACTTCGCTTGCCTGACCTCCAACCATATAGCGGATATGGGTCTTGGCCAGGTCGTTGTCGGTGATGTCGATATTGGCATAGCCGGCCGGGGTTCTGGCGCAGCAACTCGTCGGCAATGGTCCCCTGTCCGGCTATGACCAGCTCGTCGTCAAAGGGATGGATGGGAACCATGCCGTTTTTACAAGCTAAGGTCTCGGCGTGGGCTGCGGCATCGGCATAGTGGTTGCCGAAAAGTACGACCTCGCCGCCAAACCTCTGCACTGCCTCGATTTTAATTTTCGGGGTGGTGACCGGCATGACGATAAGGGCGCGGATACCCAGTTTGCTGGCGGCGTAGGCCACACCCTGGGCATGGTTGCCGGCCGAGGCGGCGATCACCCCTTGTGCTCTTTCATCCGGGCTAAGCTGAGCGATTTTATTATAGGCACCTCGCAGTTTAAAAGAGAAGACCGGTTGTTGATCTTCCCGTTTCAGCAGGATCCGGTTGCCCAGTTTGGCGGAGAGGGCGGTTGCCTCGTCGAGGGAGGTCTCAACGGCCGCTTCATACACTCTTGAAGTGAGGATCTGTTTAAAAAGCTTCTGCACGTATCGACCTCTTTGCAGGAAAATCCCCCTTATCTGAGCCCTGCGTTGATCTTCTGCAGGGCGGTGTTGCCGGGGCAGAGGTCGGCTTCGGTTAGACTGTTCAGGGGGCGGAGCGTTGAATTGATGATATCGTGGGTCTCCATGATATTCTGATTGACGTAGAGAAGGCCGGTGAGCAGTCGTCCTTTGGCTTTTTCCTCCTCGAGGCTGTCTACGGCTTTGCGCCTGTTGGTGACGTCCCTGCCGGCGTCGGTTTTATGGAGATGGATGATGCTGCCGTCGTGCATGACCACCTCTTGGCTGGTACCCTCCGGGTAGTGGGCGAGGATTTCCTGCTGCAGAGGGATGAAATCGAAGGTGTTAGTCGCTTCGATATGCTCGCGAACGTACTCGTAGCTTTTCGTTGAGGTGGCGGTATTATTGAAGGTCACACAGGGCGAAATGATATCGATAAAGGCCAGGCCGCTGTGGGCAAAAGCCCCTTTGATGAGCGGCACCAGCTGCTGCTTGTCGCCGGAGAAGCCGCGGGCCACGTAGCTTGCGCCAAGCTCGATGGCCAGTTCGCAGAGGTCGATGGCCGAGTAAGGGTTGGGGACGCCTTTTTTGCCTGCCGAGCCACGGTCGGCGGTGGCCGAGTCCTGGCCTTTGGTGAGGCCATAGCAGCCGTTGTTCATGCAGATATAGTTGAGGTTCAGATTGCGGCGCAGGGCGTGGGCGAATTGGCCCATGCCGATGGAGGCGGTGTCGCCGTCACCGGAGATACCGATGTACAGCAGGTCACGGTTGGCCATGTTGGCACCGGTGGCAACCGACGGCATGCGGCCGTGCACCGAATTGAAGCCGTGCGACCGGCCGAGGAAGTAGGCCGGGGTCTTGGAGGAACAACCGATGCCGGACATCTTGGCAACCCGATGCGGTTCTATGGCCAGCTCGAAACATGCCTGGATGATGGCATTGGTGGCAGAGTCATGGCCGCAGCCGGCACACAGGGTGGATATTGCCCCTTCGTAGTCTTTGCGGGTAAAGCCAGCGGTGTTCCTGGCGGCCTGGGGGTGACGAAAACTCGGACGGTCGGTGCTCATGCGTTGCCTCCATCTTTGCTGCTTTGTTGCTGCTTTTGCTCAAGAAGGGCCTTTATTTTTGAGGTGATGCAGGTCGCGGTGATGGGCATCCCGTCAAAACTGAGGACCGGCAGCAGTTTCTCCGGTGCAAAATTGCCTTCGCCAATCAGCAGGGTACGCATTTGGCCGTCGCGATTTTGTTCAATAATAAAAATTGTCTCATGGCGGTCGATAAATTCGATCACCTCGTCCTGAAAGGGAAAGGCGCGTAGTCTCAGGGAGTTGATTTTCACCCCCTGGCTGGCAAGGTTGCCCATTGCCTCGTAGGCGGCGTGGGTGGTGGTGCCGAAAAAGATGGCGCCGAGGCGACTCTCGGGGTCCCTCATTTTGACGCGAGGTGATGGCACCAGGGATCGGGCGGTCTGCCATTTGACCAGGAGCCGCTCCATCCCGGCCTGATAAATTGGGCTTTCCTCGGTATAGGCCGAGTACTCGTTGTGCGAGGTGCCGCGGGTGAAATAGGATCCTTTGGTCGGGTGGGTACCGGGATAGGTACGGTAGCAGATGCCGTCGCCGTCAACATCAAGATAGCGGCCCCATTTTTCCTGGCGGTTGTCAAGATCTTCGGCTGTCAGTACCTTGCCGCGGTCGTAGGTGCGGCTGTCGTCCCAGTTCAGGGGCGGGCTGATATGGTCGTTCATGCCAAGGTCGAGATCACTCATGATTATGACCGGGGTCTGCAGCCGTTCGGCGAGGTCGAATGAGTCGGCTCCGAGATCGAAGCATTCGTGCGGGTCGCAGGGAAAAAGCAGGACGTGCTTGGTGTCACCGTGCGACGCATAGGCGCAGGCCAGCAGGTCGGACTGCTGGGTTCGCGTGGGCATACCGGTACTTGGGCCGGTCCTCTGCACATCGCAGATTACCGCCGGGATTTCCGCGAAGTAGGCAAGGCCGAGAAACTCGCTCATCAGCGAGATGCCGGGGCCGGAGGTGGCGGTAAAAGCCCGGGCCCCGTTCCACGAGGCGCCGATGACGATGCCGAGCGCGGCCAGCTCATCTTCGGCTTGAATAATCGCCGCCTTGCGTCTGCCGGTATCTGCTTCCACCCGAAACATCTTGGTGTATTTTTCAAAGGCCTCGACCACCGAGGTGGAAGGGGTGATCGGATACCAGCCAGCTACAGTCGCTCCGGCGTAAACTGCGCCGAGGGCAAAGGCCGAATTGCCGTCCATGAGGATATTGTCACCCACCCGGTCGGTTTTCTGCACTCGCAGTCTGCAGGTATCTGGGTGATGGTCACGGGAATAGGCGTAGCCTATTTCCAGGGCCTTTATATTCGGCTCGGCCAGTTTCGGCTTTTTGCTGAACTGCTTTTCAATTGCCTCGGTGAGGACGCTGAAATCCATGTTGAGTAGGTAGGCAAGCGAGCCGACATAGATGATGTTCTTCAGCAGCTGTCTCAACTTCGGGTTCTGGAAGGCGGTGTTGCACAGGTCGGTGAGCGGGATAGGGATGGGGGTGACATCGGTTCGGTCAAAGTCCGGGGTAAGCTCCCGCGAGGAGTCGTAGAGAAAATAGCCACCGGGGGAGAGTTCCCGGTAATCGCGCAACAGGGTCTGGCCGTTGACGGCAACAACGAGGTCGAAGCCGCCCCGTCTGCCGAGGTAGCCATATTCGCTGACCCGGACTTCGTACCAGGTCGGCAAGCCCTGGATATTCGAGGGGAAGATATTCTTCGGGCTAACCGGAAGCCCGTGCCGGAAGATGGCCTTGGCAAAGAGATTATTGGCGCTGGCCGAGCCGGAGCCGTTGACATTGGCAAAGCGGACGACGAATTCGTTGACACGTTCCATTTTCATTTTTCCCCCGCCGTTGGACAATTGTAGGTGAATTTCATCATTTCCCAAGAGGAGGTCGGGCAGCGTTCGGCGCAGAGGCCGCAGTGCAGGCAGACGTTTTCGTCCTTGACCATGACCCTGCCAGTGGGCAGGGCAGGGGAGATGTAGAGTGCTTGCTGCTTGTTGTCTGAAGGTGCCAGGAGCCTAGTGCGGAGATCTTCCTCGTCGCCGTTATCGGTAAAGGTGATACAGGATTCCGGGCAGATGTCGACGCAGGAGTCACATTCGATGCAGGTGGAAAAGTCAAAAATCGTCTGCACGTCGCAATTGAGACACCGCGAGGCTTCCTGGTGTCCGGTTTTCTTGCTGAATCCGAGCTCGACCTCCAGTAGTCGGTTTTTCAGCGATTTGGCGCGGTCGACGGTCGGCACCGCATAACGGTGGTCAGTGGCCACCCTGCTGTCATAGAGTAAGTCCTGCAGCCCCATTTTCTGGCTGACCAGGTTTGTCGAGGGGGCAGGGCGGTCATGCAGATCCTGACCCCGGCAAAAAAGATCAATGGAGATTGCCGCCTGATGGCCGTGAGCAACGGCGGTAATAACATTTTTCGGTCCGAAGGCTGCATCGCCGCCGAAGAAAATGTTTGGGATCGACGATTGATGGGTGGTCGGGTCGAGTTCCGGCAGACCACGTTCAGTCATCTTTATGCCAAGCTCCGGTTCGATAAAGGGGAAGGCATTGACCTGACCAACCGCCAGAAGCACCTGGTCGCAGGGCATGAAGACCGGTGGTTCGGTTGTTGGCACCAGGCGGCGGTTGCCGCTTCCATCGGTCTCGGCGGTCATTTTCTGGAAATGCATGCCGACTAGTTTGCCACTGTCAATTACAAATTCCAGGGGCGCGTGGTTGTCGATAATGGGAATGCCTTCTTCTTCGGCGTCCTCAATCTCCCAGGGCGAGGCCTTCATATCGGCTTTCGGGCTGCGGACCACCACCGTCACCTCTTCGGCATCCAGTCTTTTGGCGGTCCGGCAGCAGTCCATGGAGGTATTGCCGCCGCCGAGAACCAGGACCTTAGGCCCGCTCCTGATGACGTGACGGTAAAGTACAGCGGCCAGCCAGTCAATGCCGATGTGTATTGCATCGCCGCCTTCCGAACGACCCGGCAGGTCGGGGAGATCGCGGCCGCGCGGAGCGCCGGTACCGACGAAGATGGCGTCATAGCCCAGATCGACGATCTTCTTCAGGCTGTCCACCTGGCAGTTGAGATGGGTGTTTACTCCCATGTCTAGGATACGGTCGACTTCTTCATTTAAGACCTTTTCCGGTAGCCTAAAAGAAGGTACCTGGGTGCGAATAAAGCCTCCTGCCTTCTTTTGATTGTCGTAGAGATCGACGGTATAGCCCAGGGGCAGCAGGTCGCGGGCGACGGTCAGTGAGGCTGGGCCGCCCCCGATGAGGGCGATTCTTTTTCCATTTTTCTCCGCTGGAACTTCTGGAAGAAAGTCGGCACCGGGGCTTTTAAAGTCGGCGGCGACCCGTTTCAGACGGCAGATGGCCACAGGATTTTCCTCAACCCGTGAACGTCGGCAGGCCGGTTCGCACGGCCGGTCGCAGATTCGCCCGAGAACACCGGGAAAGACATTGGAGATCCAGTTGATTTTGAACGCCTCGTCGTATTTGCCCTGGCTGATCATTCTGATATATTCCGGCACCGGGGTGTGTGCCGGGCAGGCGTACTGGCAATCGATGACTTTGTGAAAATATTCCGGATTATCGATATTTGTCGGTTTCAAGAATCGTTCCTCATGGTTGACGGGAGATTAAATGGCCACCTGACAGTTGTCTATTCAAGCTATTCCGGCAGCAGTCGAACGGCACCCTTGTCGGCCGAGGCGGCGAACAGAGCATAGGCCTTAAGAGCCGTACTTATAGCCCTCTGCCGATCCGTCGGGCGAAAAGCCATGGCGCCTTTTGCCTCTTCCCTGGTGCGGCGCATGGCAAGTTCGGCATCGGTTATATTGACTCTGATCGTTCTCGCCGGGATATCGATTTCGATGGTATCGCCGTCTTCGATGAGGGCGACGGCGCCACCGGCGGCGGCTTCAGGTGACACATGGCCGATGGAGAGCCCGGAGGTGCCGCCGGAAAAGCGGCCATCGGTGATAAGAGCGCACTCCTTCCCAAGATGGATTGATTTCAGGTAGGAGGTTGGGTAGAGCATTTCCTGCATGCCCGGACCACCCTTAGGGCCTTCATAGCGAATAATAAGGACATCGCCAGCCTTGATCCCGCCGCCAAGAATGGCATCGCAGGATGCTTCCTGGGACGAGAAGACCCGGGCAGTGCCAGAAAATTTGAAGATCGACGGATCGACCCCGGCGGTCTTGACGATACACCCGTCTGCGGCAATATTGCCGAAAAGGACGGCGAGTCCGCCTTCCCGACTGTAACAATGTTCCATGTCACGGATGCAGCCGCTCTGGCGATCAAGATCAAGCTCCTGGTACCTTGCGCTCTGTGAACCCATTATCAGGTTTTGCCCTGAGGCCCCGGGGGCGCTGAGATAGAGGGTCTCCGCTTCCTGGGTGTGGGTCGGTCTGGCGATATCCCATGTATCGAGGGTCTCCCTGAGGCTTGAGCTGTCGACCCGGCACACCGTGTTGTCGATCAATCCGGCGCGGTCGAGCTCGCCGAGAATGGCCATAATGCCGCCAGCGCGGTTGACATCTTCGATGTGATAATGAGAAGAGGGCGATACCTTGCACAGGTTGGGGATTTTTCGCGACAGGGAATCGATATCGGCCATGGTGAAATCAACGCCCGCCTCGTGGGCAATTGCCAGGAGGTGCAGGACGGTATTGGTCGAGCCACCCATGGCGATATCGAGGGTCATGGCGTTCATAAAGGCGCTGTGGCTGGCTATGGAGCGTGGCAAGACGGAACGGTCGCCGTCGCTGTACCAGGCAAAGGCCATGTCGACAATGCGATTTGCCGCTTTTTCGAACAACTGCTTGCGGCCGCTGTGGGTAGCCAGCACCGTTCCGTTGCCGGGCAGGGCCATCCCTAATGCCTCGTTTAAGCAGTTCATGGAATTGGCGGTAAACATCCCCGAACAGGAGCCGCAAGTCGGGCAGGCGCAGCGTTCCACCCGGGCGATATCGGCATCGCTCACCGAGCTGTCGGCGGCCATGACCATGGCGTCGACCAGGTCATAGCGTTTGCTGCCGTCGATGCCGGCTTCCATCGGTCCACCGGAGACAAAAATGGTTGGGATGTTCAGGCGCATGGCGGCCATTAGCATACCGGGGGTGATCTTGTCGCAGTTGCTGATACAGATCATCGCGTCAACGGTATGGGCGTTGCACATGTATTCGACGCTGTCGGCAATCAGTTCGCGGGATGGCAGGGAATAGAGCATGCCGGAGTGGCCCATGGCGATGCCGTCGTCGATGGCAATGGTGTTGAACTCGGCGGCAAAACAACCGGCCTTGCCGATGATTTTTTTTAGGTGCTGGCCGATTTCATGCAGGTGGACATGCCCAGGGACAAATTGGGTGAAGGAATTGACGATGCCGATGATCGGTTTGCCGAACTGTTCTTCTTTGACGCCGTTGGCTCGCCAGAGACTGCGGGCGCCGGCCATTCTACGTCCTTTCGTGGTTGTCGCACTGCGTAAAGGAATTGCCATGTCAATAATCTCCGAATGTGCTTGGATGAACAGGTAATAAAAAGAAATGTGATGAAAAATTGGAAAAAAGCATGTAAAAGTTGTTAGACTCCTGCAACATTGCTGTCTTGGCGTATATCAATAGCATATTGATAGCCGTTTGCAATCAGGCACCGCAGTTAACCTCCGGGGATGGTATTTTCCTGAGGGTTTGGATCGTCGCAATATACTATGAAAAAAAGTGGTAGTGCACATTATTTCGGGGAAGAGTATGAAAAAGACGGAAATAGATTACTGGATAGCCACCATGTTGGAATCGCACAGCAATGTTTCCGACCTAAATATCACCGTAGGTAAAACCTTGCAGGTTGAATCATCCGGCCTACTGATTCCAGTTGATATTTCCCCGCCGATAACCGAGCTCACCCCCTTTCAGACCGAGACTTTTGCCCTCAACCTTATTGGTAAAAACCGCAGGCTTCTTAAAGATCTGGTGGAAACCGGTTCATGCGACATGTCCTACTCGCTGTCGGATAAGGCCCGCTTCAGGGTGAATATCTTCACTCAGAAAGGGTATTTTTCGACAGTTCTGCGAAAACTGGAAACCCACGTTCCTACCATAGAGCGGATGCAATTTCCCGATGCTTTCATTAAAATGGCCGGTGAGTTGAACGGCCTTGTTCTTTTTACCGGCGCCACTGGTACCGGTAAGACGACCTCGCTTGCCGCCCTGTTGAATCGTATCAACAGGGAACGTTCGGTGCATGTCATTACTCTTGAGGATCCCATCGAATATGTCCATGAACAGGATAAGGCGACCTTTAATCAACGAGAAATGGGTAATGATTTCAGTACATTTGCCGTGGGGATGCGGGCGGCCTTACGCCAGGCCCCAAAGGTTATACTGGTCGGTGAGATGCGCGACCGGGACACCATGGAGATCGGTTTGACCGCTGCCGAAACTGGGCACCTCGTCCTTTCGACCCTTCACACCATAGATGCCGGGCAGACGATCAACCGTATCCTCGGTATGTTTGAGCAGGATGAGCAACCGCAGATCCGTAACCGGCTTGTCGATACCATTCGCTGGATCGTCAGTCAGCGATTGTTGCCACGGGTTGGCGGCGGCAGGGTGGCAGCGATAGAAATTCTGCGGACCAGTCTCAGGGTCAAGGATCTTATCCTCAACGGAGAAACCGAGGACAAGACTTTCTATTCCATCATTGAGAAAGGTTCGGCACTCGATATGCGGACCTTCGATCAACACATTCTTGAGCTCTACAGCCGCGGCATCATAACTGAGAAAAGTGCAATTACCTATTGTTCGCAACGAGCTGAGATGAATCGAGGACTCGATCGATTGAAGGCTGAGCGTGGTGAGTCTACCACCAATTTGAAGGATTTGGTTATGGAAGAGGATGAAGAAGAAGACCGCGGCTATTTAGGCAGGAAATGAGCTGTATTTTCGAGAGAGTAAGAACGTTTGGCGAAAGCAGATGAGCGAGAGGCTATGAGAAAACTATGATAGTACTTTGCCCGCATTGTGGAAAACAGTTGAAACTGGGGGAAAAAATCCGTGAGAGTGTCCGGTCGCTCGAGCCGGGCCGGCGTATAAAAATCAAATGTGCCCATTGTGCGGTCCCTTTCGGCCTTGATATGAGTATGGACCGGACCACTTCAGCTGGTCGGGAGGGTGACGCTGCCGAGCGACCCGCTGAAGGCGGGCGGATCAAGCCACCTCCACCACCCAGCACCGATTGGCTGAAGGACGGCACTTTTGAAGATCAAGATGTGGTTGAGGACATTCCCAAGGCGATTGTCCTTATGCCGAACTTGCCAGGTCGTGATCAGGTTATCAAAGCCGCTGCTGCCGTCGGTTATCGTGTTGAGCAGGCGTCGACCCCTGCTGAGGCAATTGAAAAAATGCTCTTTGTCAATTATGCGGCAGTCTTCCTGCACAGCAGTTTTGAGCCGGGTGGCATTCGTTCCGGAGCCTTTCATCAATATATGCGTTCCATGAATATGGCCAGGCGTCGCTATATATTTTACGTCTTGATCGGTGAACAGTTTCAAACCCTCTACGATTTACAAGCCTTGTCTGCTTCGTCGAATATCGTTATCAACGATGCCGACATTCCTTACATCAACACCATCCTGAAAAAGGCCATTCCCGAATATGAGGAATTGTTTGGACCAATAATGGAGGAGTTGCGCATTGCCGGAAAAGCTTGATGCCTGAGAAATAATCAGGCGATCTCGGCGAGAGTTGTTGGTCGAATTCGTTAGGATCAGGAAAGATGATCGCCTCCTGTTGCATGTATTTTTAATTGCTCTTCCTCTTTTGGCAAAACGTCTGAAGATTTTTGCTTAATCATCGTGATAGGACTATCTGTTTTTTCCGCAGAAAGCCGACGTTAAATAATAACTCCCCACAAGGGAGTGTAAATACCTTCGCGAAGTTCGTTCTTTAAAAACAAGAAATGAACTTTCATGGCAGGACACCATTCGGTGTATTTTTTTTAATCCGGTTATGCCGGATAATAAGGGTGTGAAAGAGAACTTATGATGAAGAGATTTCTTCTGGCGGCAGGAACACGAATTAAGAGAATCGCTCAGGCCGGCAAACGCAAATATCGCAGCTTGCTGGGGCGTTCCGTCTCAACCGAGGAACAAAAATTGCATCCTGGTGAGGGGGCGGTAGGCAAGTCAAGTGTAGCGTCCGGGCGAGGGGAAAACATTGCAACCGTTCGGGTAGATGCCGGCGACGGTGTAACGAAGAAATATCGCGCACCGGCTAAACCCAAGGTCAAGTCGGAATGGAGCCTGGACAGTTTTCAAGTGATCCCGGAAGAAGGCAAGAGCCGTTTTCACGATTATGAAATCCCTGTTCCAGTTATGCGGGCTATTGCCGAGCAGGGTTTTCAGTACTGTACGGCCATTCAAGCAAAAGCTCTGGAGGATGTTCTGGCAGGGCATGATCTGGTCGGCAAGGCCAACACCGGTACAGGGAAAACGGCGGTTTTCCTCATTGCCATACTTGCCCGACTTCTTGGGGACAGTAGACCCGCTACGAAAAAAGCGGGCGTTCGCGCTCTGGTTTTGGCCCCGACCCGGGAATTGGTGATGCAGATCGCAAAAGACGGGATAGGTTTCGCCAAATACTGCGGAATAACTGTCTGCCCGGTCTTCGGCGGGGTGGATTATCAGAAACAGCTTCTATTATTGCAGAATAAAAAGTGTGATGTGGTTGTTGCCACTCCAGGGCGATTGCTCGACTTTATCGGTAAAGGAGTCATTGATCTTCGCGATTGCCGCATACTTGTTCTCGATGAAGCGGACCGGATGCTGGACATGGGCTTTATCCCTGATGTTCGGCGAATCATCGGTCGACTTCCGGCCAGAGAAGAACGACAAACCATGCTTTTTTCAGCAACGGTTCCAGAGGATGTGCAGCGACTCTCCTCACAATGGTGCGTGCGGCCGAAGGTATTGGAGGCGGAACCGGAGCATGTGGCGGTTGAGACCGTTGAACAGATTGTGTACCTGACCACGGCAGAAGAGAAGTATGATGTTTTGTATAATCTTATTGTGCGACATCCCGAGGATCGAATCATGGTTTTCGCCAATATGAAGAACGAGACCAAACGTTTGGCCAATCGGCTGGAACGCAACGGAATCGATTGCCTGCTGCTTTCCGGTGATGTCGAACAGGCGAAAAGGGCATCCCGCCTGGAAATGTTCAGGTCAGGCAAGGTTAAGGTGCTTGTTGCCACCGACGTGGCTGGCCGCGGCATCCATATCGAGGATATCACCTTCGTGGTGAACTACACCCTGCCTTACGAACCTGAAGATTATGTCCATCGCATCGGCAGAACCGGCAGGGCTGGGGCGAGCGGTAAGGCTGTAAGCTTTGCCTGTGAAGAAGGGTCCTTCTACCTGCCGGCGATTGAACAGTTCGTTAATAAAAAATTTGACTGTGTCCTGCCCGAGGAATACCTCCTCTTGCCTGCGCCCAAGGGACAGAGTCGCCCCCCTTCAGGAAACAGTACTGCCACAGCCGTCTCTCATGATCAAGGGAAAAGCAGAAAGAGCCGTCGTCCCGGGCCGCATGGCCGTGGACCCCGGCGGAGCAGCGGCAAAGGGCCACAATGAGGTGAATTGCGGTCGCTGCCTTTTTCTTGTTAGTGTCTTAGAAATACATTTCTTGTTTTTCAAGAACGAATCTCGTCAAGGTACTTATCCCCCTTGTTGGGGGTAGCACAAGACTTTCGAAAATGGCGAGCTCCGCTTATTCGAGGGGCGGAAGTCCCGGAAAAAATCTTGTGATGGCGCAAGAAGTTGTTGTCGTATCGTTGAAAAGCTGCTATACAGTACTGTTCAAATTCGTGCAAGTTGCGCCTCTTTTTGTTCGGAAAAGAGGAGCCTTGTTTTCTTGTACCCCGGCAAGAGTGTCGGGGTAAATAACCCTTACCATTTGGCCTTTGGTCGACAGGAAGAGTAAAATCCATGACAGAACAACTTAAACAATCAACCCAGGAAAGCGGTGAAGAGCTGAGTTTTGCAGAGCTCTTTGAGATGGAAGAAAATAACAAGGTAGTTGCCGTCGGTGATGTTACCGTAGGTACAATCATCGGCGCCGTCGATGACTATTTCCTTGTTGATGTTGGTGATAAAGCCGAAAGTTACATTGCCAAGTCGGAATTTCATCTGGATTCTGGTGAAGATATCAAGATTGGTGACGTCTTCGATGTATTTATTGAGCGCCGCAAGGAAGAGGGCGGTCTCCTTCTGTCGAGGGAAAAAGCTATTGCCATTAAGGTATGGGAAAAAATCGCCGAAATTCAGGAAGCTGAGGGGACTATCTCCGGCAAGATCGAAAGTCGGGTTAAAGGTGGTATGTCCGTTGATATCGGAGTGCCTGCCTTTCTGCCCTATTCCCAGATCGACCTGCGGCCTGTCAAGGACCTCGATGCTCTTATCGGGGAAAACATGGATTTCAAGATTCTCAAATTCAATAAGAAGCGCAACAACGTGGTTATTTCCCGCAGGGCGATTCTTGAAGAGGAACGCAATAAACTCCGCGAAGAGATGCGCTCCAAGCTGGCCGAAGGGCAGATCATCAAAGGCGCTATTACCAATATTACCGACTACGGTCTGTTTATCGATATGGGCGGTATGGACGGACTCTGTCATATCACCGATCTTTCCTGGGGCCGTGTTTCCCATCCGGCAAAACTCTACCGAGTCGGCGAAGAGCTTGAGGTAAAGGTTCTCAAGTATGATCGTGAGCATGACCGCGTTTCCCTGGGTGTCAAGCAGCTTCGTGAAGATCCCTGGTCGACGGTTGTTACCAGATATCCTGTTGGTCAAACGACCAAGGGTAAGGTTGTATCGATCACCGATTACGGCGTTTTTGTTGAGTTGGAAGAAGGGGTTGAGGGTCTCATTCACGTTTCTGAGATGACCTGGTCCAAAAAACCTCGGCATCCCTCCAAGATGGTTTCCGTCAGTGATGAGGTGGAGGTCATGGTGCTCAACATCGAGACCGAGACCAAGCGTATCTCTCTCGGTATGAAGCAACTTCAGCCCAACCCATGGGATCTGGTCACCGAAAACTATCCGGTTGGTTCGGTTATCGAGGGCAAGATTAAAAATATCACTGATTTTGGTGTCTTTATCGGCATCGAAGAGGGGATTGACGGTCTCATTCATGTGTCCGATCTATCCTGGACGGAACGCATCAAACATCCTTCCGAGAAGTACACCAAAGGTGAGACTATTCAGGCGGTCGTCCTGAAGATCGACAAGGAAAACGAGCGCTTCTCCCTGGGTATCAAACAGTTGGTCCCGGATCCGTGGCAGGCCGCGTACAACAATTATCCTTCCGGCACCGTTGTTGAAGGTGAGATTACCAACGTTACCGATTTCGGCGTCTTCGTGAAGCTGGAAGAGGGGATTGAGGGACTCGTACATGTTTCTGAGCTGAGCAAGGACAAGGTCAAAACCCCTGTCGGCATGTATCAGGTCGGGGATATTCTCAAGGCGATTGTTATCAATGTCTCCGCAAAGGATAGGAAGATAGGCTTGTCAGTCAAGACCCTCGAAGGTGAAGATGAGGGTTCAGCCGTAGAGAAGTTTAAAAAGGCCGAGAAAATTGCCGCCGAGAGTGCACCTTCGACTTTTGGTGACCTGTTGAAAGCGGCCGCAGAGGGGAATGATTCCTCGGACAACAATTAGTACCTTTGAAATTCATTTCATTCCTTTTTCAAGAATGAATTTTGTGAAGGTACTTATCCCCTTTTGGGGGCTTAGACCCGATATCCGGTTCATTTGGGTTTAGACGTGCAGTAAGAAGGTTGTCTTGCCGGGGCTTACCGGCGAGGCAACCTTTTTTATATTCAACAGATCGCCTCATCGTGGGGTATCTTTCTGAACATCTTCAAAAATCGTTAATTTTTATGCTAAAAAAAGATCTAGTAGACAAGGTGAGTAGTGAACTTTCCATGCAGAAACAGGATGTCGACATGGCGGTGGACATCCTGTTGGAGACGATGGCCAAGGCCCTCGTTGAGGAAAGACGCATCGAGCTGCGTGGCTTTGGCAGTTTTTCGGTACGTAACAGGAAGCCCCGTTCCACCAAAAATCCTCGAACCGGTAAGATCATGGATATTCCTGATCGGAAGACCCTGCATTTTACCATGAGCAAATCTTTAAAGGAGTCGCTGATCAGCGATACGGAGTAACGTCGCCTTTGCCGACGCGCAGTACCTCGGGTGTGTTGCTGGTGAGATCAATGACCGATGAAGGATCGGGAAAGATCGGGCCGCCGTCGATAATGAGATCGATCCTGTTACCCAGGTACTGCTCTATCTGGAAGGCTTCGGCCGGGGCTTCGCCATCTTCCAGCTGGGCGCTGGTGTTGACAATGGGATTGCCGAGGGTTTTTATGAGCAACCTGCATATGGGGTGTGCCGGAACCCTGATCCCCACCGTTTTTTGTTTGCTGGCCATGACTTTTGGGACCAGCTTGGTTCCAGGCAGAACGAAGGTGTAAGGGCCGGGTAGACTTTTTTTCATTAGCCTGTAAGCGGTATTGGAGACATGGGCGTATTGGCTGATATCGGTCAGGTCGGAACACATGAAGGAAAATGGCTTGTCCTTGGGCCTTCTTTTAAGCTGCATGATTAGTTTGATGGCCTTCTGATGCATAAGGTCACAACCGATACCGTATCCGGTATCCGTTGGATAACAGATAACAGCGCCGCTTTTTAGCAACTTGACGACTTGTTCGACCAGTCGAAGCTGGGGATTTGTCGGATTGATTTCCAGTAACATTTTCTTTCGTTTTCCTTCTCACCCGGATTTCGCGGTGATTCCACTTTCGTTATTATTTTCTTTTATGGTCAGCTGGTTTTCAACATCATAAAAAAAATGAGATTATTTATAAAGATGCTTTACTATTATTGGTTAAAAAAAATTAATACATAATAGCTACTTTGGAAGACCTGAGTGTCATTGCTGTCAGCAAGCAGCAAAACAACAGGTGACGGCGCCCATCATCGCCTTTCCTGCCAGAAGCCCAAGATAAGGAGGGAACATGTTACCAGAAAATATAGAAATCGCTCTTACTTTCGATGATTTACTGCTTGTGCCGGCTGCCTCGGAAGTACTGCCGGGCGAAGTGAATCTGGAAACACGACTTACCGACAGCATCAAGCTAAAAACCCCGTTGATTAGTTCTGCCATGGATACCGTCACCGAGCATCGTACAGCCATCGCCATGGCCAGGGAAGGGGGTATCGGCATCATTCATAAAAACATGAGCATTGAGCAGCAGGCCCTTGAGGTTGAGCGGGTAAAAAAATCGGAATCGGGAATGATCATCGACCCGATCACCGTCACCCAGGATCAATCGGTCGCCGAGGTTCAGGAGATCATGAGCACCTACAAGATTTCCGGACTGCCGGTGCTGCACAATGGCAAGCTGACCGGGATTGTCACCAACCGTGATCTTCGTTTTGTTTCCGATGATGGTCTGCGGGTCGCCGACGTCATGACCTCGAAAAATCTGGTGACTGCCAAAGTGGGGATCGATTTGGCACATTCCAAGGCCCTGCTGCATGAGCACCGCATCGAGAAACTGCTGGTTGTCGATGACAACGGCGCCTTGAAGGGCCTGATCACAATCAAGGATCTGGAGAAAATCAAAAAATATCCACAGTCTGCCAAGGATAAATTCGGTCGTCTGCTGGTTGGCGCGGCTTTGGGAGTTGGTGCCAATATTGAGGAATACGCCGAGAGGTTGATCAAGGCTGGTGTGGATGTGGTTGTCGTTGATTCGGCGCACGGCCACTCCAAGGGTGTTATGATGGCGGTGGCAAGACTGAAAGCCGCATTTCCGGACCTTTCAGTCATTGCCGGCAATGTGGCAACCGGCGAGGGCGCCGAGGATCTTATTCGCGCCGGTGCAAATGGCATAAAGGTCGGCATCGGGCCGGGTTCTATCTGCACCACCCGGGTAGTGGCCGGAGTAGGTGTGCCGCAGATGACCGCTTTGAAGAACTGCGTTGAGGTGGCCAACAGATATAACATCCCGGTCATTGCCGATGGAGGAATAAAACACTCAGGCGACCTCACCAAGGCGATCGGGGCCGGGGCAAGCACGGTCATGCTCGGCAGTCTCTTTGCCGGAACCGATGAAACCCCCGGCGAAACCTTTTTATATCAGGGGCGGACCTATAAGGGTTATCGGGGCATGGGATCTCTCGGGGCGATGTGTCAGAATCATGGTTCCTCCGACCGATATTTTCAGGCCGAGGTCACCACTTCCTCAAAACTGGTTCCTGAGGGGATCGAGGGCAAGGTGCCCTATCGGGGACTTATTGCTGAGGTCCTCTATCAGCTGCTCGGTGGATTGCGCTCGGGCATGGGCTATGTCGGTGCGGCGACGATTCTCGATTTGCAACAGAAGGCCAAGTTTGTCCGAATTTCTTCTGCAGGATTGCGCGAGTCTCATGTCCACGACGTTATAATCACCAAGGAGGCTCCGAATTACCGTACGGCTTGATGTGCTGAAAACGAAATCATGATGCGTGAAAATGTAGTGCAATTTATTTAGCCAAAGGCGCCAGGGAACCCCATGGATATTCATAGCGAAAAAATTATCATCCTCGATTTCGGTTCACAAACGACCCAGCTCATTGCCAGACGAATCAGGGAGCAGAAGGTCTACAGCGAGATACATCCCTACTCTCTCTCTCTTGACAAGCTGAAAGCCTTGAAGCCATCCGGTATTGTCTTGTCCGGGGGGCCATGCTCGGTCTACGATGATGGCGCTCCTCATTCCGATCCCGGGCTTTTTACACTAGGCATCCCGGTTCTCGGGATCTGTTACGGGGCCCAGTTGATGATCCAGCAACTGGGGGGCAAAGTCGAAAAGGCTGAAAAACGGGAATTCGGCAAGGCGGAACTGACGGTGCAATATACCGCCGGGCTTTTTGCCGGGCTGGCGACAGAAGACTGCAGACATCAGGTGTGGATGAGCCACGGTGACCGGGTCGAGGTAATACCCGAAGACTTCACGGCAACAGCGATCAGCGAAAATTCCCCCTACGCTGCGCTGCGGCATAAAGATAAACCGCTTGTCGCCGTACAGTTTCATCCCGAGGTGGCGCACACCCTCATCGGTACCGATGTGCTGCGCAATTTTATCTTCGGTATCTGCAATTGTCGGCCAGAGTGGACGATGCACTCCTTTATCACCCAAAACGTCGAGGCCATCCGGGAGAAGGTGGGCAGCGACAACGTCATCTGCGCTCTGTCCGGAGGGGTGGACAGCTCGGTGACGGCGGCCATCATTCACCGGGCGGTAGGCGACCAGCTCACCTGCATCTACGTCAATAATGGTCTGATGCGCACCGGTGAGACCCAGTCGATTCTGCGGTTTTTCAAGGAAAAAAGCAAGTTGAAGGTGATCGATGTCGATGCCACCGACTATTTCCTCGGTGAACTCGATGGGGTCAAAGACCCGGAGATCAAACGAAAACGTATCGGACTTGGCTTTATCAAGATCTTCGAAGAAGAGGCGAGGAAGATCGGCAAAGTAAAATACCTTGCTCAAGGTACCCTCTATCCGGACGTTATCGAGTCGGTGAGTTTTCGCGGCGAAGCACCGATCAAGTCGCACCACAATGTCGGTGGCCTGCCGGAGATAATGAAACTCGATCTGATTGAACCGCTTCGTGAACTCTTCAAAGATGAGGTGCGCGAACTGGGACTTGAACTCGGCTTGCCAGAGGAGGCGATTTACCGACAACCCTTCCCGGGACCGGGGCTTGGCATCAGAATTATGGGGGAGGTTACCCGCGAGCGGCTGCGCATTCTGCGTCAGGCCGATGTCATTGTCCTGGAAGAGATGCGCAGGGCCGGTTGGTACCGTAAGGTCTGGCAATCGTTTGCCGTGCTCCTGCCCATCCAGACGGTCGGCGTCATGGGTGACGGGCGGACCTATGAACATGTCATCGCCATCCGTGCCGTCGATTCCCGCGATGCCATGACGGCGGACTGGACGAAACTGCCCTACGAGATCCTTGGGGAGATTTCAAGCCGTATTATCAACGAGGTTCGCGGGGTAAACCGGGTGGTGTATGATATTAGCTCAAAACCCCCGGCGACTATCGAATGGGAATAGCCGATGACTTTTCCGGAGGCAGAGAGACTGGCATGCTGAAGACCGGAATCTATGTAGATGCTGAAAACATCAGAATGTGTGGCGGCTATGGCATGCGCTATGATGTGCTGGTAGATCTGGCGAGTGCCGGCAAATCAACCCTGCTGCGAGCCAATTCCTACCTGGCGGAAGATGGCGAGCGGACCAAGGATGATCAGGAATATCGGCAAAAGCTCTACCGCTATCACGATGTCATTCGTCAGTGTGGTTTTAAGGTCATAAAAAAGTTCGTTAAGCATTTCGTCGATGATGAGGGAATTCTTACCACCAAGGCCAATGCCGACATGGATCTGGCCATTGACGCTCTGCTTCAGGCGAGAAATCTCGATCGGGTCATTCTTCTCACCGGCGATGGAGACTTTATCCGTCTGATATTGGCCCTGCAGAATATGGGCTGTCGGGTGGAGGTCATTGGTTTTAAATATGTCAGCAACGACCTTCGGGAGGTGGCTGATCTCTATATCTCCGGCTATCTCATTCCCGGCCTGTTGCCGATAGGAGCCGTGAGCGGCGAAAACCGTCAGCGCGGCATTCCCATCAACTACAACCAGGACAGGGGCTTTGGCTTCATGCGCTATTACTCCCTCAGTCGTGAGGGGCTGACACCCCATTCGGTGTTTTTTCATTGCTCCAAGGCGCCGGAGGTAAATGATACTCTTTTTCTTGATTCGGCAAATATCTTCGAATTCTCCGTTGTCAAGAATCCAGACAACAATAGCCGCACCGAGGCCTGGGATATTCATCTGGTCAACGGCTAGAAGGATGCGGTAGAAATTTCTTCGTGGCAAAAGAACTATGGCAACATTTTTCGCAGCCGATATCGGTGGAAGCAAAAGTGAGCTGGCGATCTTTCAGGAGGTGGACGGAAAATTTCCCCGACTTTGCCAGAAGCGATATCGCAATGCCCATTTTTCCGGGTTTGAAGATCTCCTCGCCCAATTTCTCGACGAATTTCAGCATCGGGCCAAGATGGCCTGTATTGCCGTTGCCGGGGTGGTGGCAGGCGATCGAGTGCAACTCACTAATTTGCCATGGCTGATAGATAGCGACTCCCTTAAAAAGCACTTTGGCTTTCAACGGGTGCGTCTGATAAATGATCTGACTGCGGTTGCCGCCTCCCTCGCCCATCTGGGGCCGAATGATCTGGCTGATATCCAGACGGGGGCAAGAGACGGGGGCGAGATCCGCGGCATCATTGCCCCCGGAACCGGTCTTGGTGAAGGGCTGCTGCTTCTGGCCCAGGGAATGACCTTCGCCCGAGGTTCTGAGGGGGGGCACTGCGATTTTGCCCCGGTCGATGACGAACAGGCGGCGCTTCTTGCCTGGATGCTGAAAAAGCAAAGGCCGGTCAGTTATGAGGCCTTGATTGCCGGTCCAGGGCTTGCCCACCTTTATTACTTCTGCAAGGAGTATCATGGCATCCCCGAAACTGCGGAGATTGCTGTGGCTATGGCCCAGGCCGAAGACCGCATTCCGGTCATCGTCGATGGGGCTGTACGTCAAGATGGTTGTCCCTTGTGTCGAAGGGCCGTAGAGCTTTTCCTCACCATACTGGGCAGTGAAACCGGGAACCTAGCGCTGAAACTTTACGCTCGGGGGGGGATGTATCTGGGAGGAGGTATCTTGCCGCGTCTTTTCGGAAAGATACCGTTTACAGGCT
>JAHJLI010000009.1 GCA_018821785.1 Pseudomonadota bacterium | reverse complement strand
CCTCGACTACTCCATGTGCAAACTTGTGCCAACAATAAGTAGCCGGTTTTTCCTTGTCAAGTAACCCTGAACCTTTAAAAATTATGTGCTATGTCAAGTTACGATCGTCAATAGAAATATCAATTATTGCCTGACAGACATTTAAGGAGAATAGAACCAAATATGGACTAACAACTCAAAAGGGAAATACTCAGAAAGTCACCAGAAAAACGAGCAATTTCGGGCTACTCAAGGTCAGAAAGAAATTCTAACGAAAACATCAGTTCCGAACGGAGACACGAGACTCCCCCAAACTATGATTTCTCATACCTGTTTAATTTACTCTGCAAAGTTTTACGAGTGATTCCCAATCTCCTCGAGGCCTCACTCTTGTTGCCGTCTGTGTCAACAAGGGTTTTGAGGATGAGTTGTTTCTCTGCATCAAAGATTGATACTGGCTCTGTTGTGTCTGAAGAACCATGTTTTACAAATTGTTTTTGTATGGATAGTGGAAGACTCTTTTCCGTCAGCTCAGTACCTCTCATAAGAATAATACCCCGCTCAACTGCATTTTCCAGCTCCCTGACATTGCCTGGCCAACTATACAGAGAGAGCAGCTCCATACATTCAGAAGTTATCCCATCAAGAGTCCGTCTATTTTTTTCGGCAAATTTATGGGCAAAATATTCCACCAGTTTTGGAATATCCTCTTTCCTGTCTCTAAGTGGTGGTACCGTGAGCATGACCACGTTCAACCTATAATAGAGATCCTCCCTAAATCTATTTTTTTCAACTTCCTCTTCCAGATTCCTGTTAGTGGCAGCAATAATACGAACATCCACACGGATCGTCTCCTCACCGCCAACCCGCTGTAGCTCCTGCTCCTGCAGCACCCGAAGCAGTTTGACCTGCATTGCCTGGGATGTCTCGCCTATCTCGTCCAGAAACAGCGTGCCGCCATCGGCCTGAACAAACTTTCCTTCCCGCTGTTTTTCCGCCCCGGTAAAAGCACCTTTTTCGTGGCCAAAGAGTTCAGACTCAAGAAGACCTTCTGCCAGGGCTGCGCAGTTAACCTTGATAAATGGCTGGTTGTGTCGCTCGCTGTTTTCATGCAGGGCCTCGGCTACCAGTTCCTTACCAGTGCCGGACTCACCATAAATGAGCACCGTCGCCTCGGTCGGAGCCACATAGCTGATCATCTCCAGTAATTCGAGCATCGGCTTTGCTGTACCGATCATTGCCGTCTTAAGCTTCGGTCTGCCAGCTTCCGCCTGCTGTTTTCTGCTCACCACCTGGTGATGATCGACCGCACGCAACAAGGCAAGACGCAACCTGTCAAAATCGAGCGGTTTGGTAAGATAGTCGTGCGCCCCCTGCTGGATAGCCTCCACGGCGTCATCAACTGAGGAATATGCGGTCATTATGATCACAGGCAGACTGGGATGACTTGCCTGAATATGTGTGAACGCCTCACGACCATCCATTTTGGCCATTCGAACATCCATCAAAACAGCGTCGTACCTTTTTTTCTCGACTGCAGCCACCGCAGTGGTGCCGTCATCGGCCTCTACACAGCGCCACCCCCACTCTTTCAGCATAGAGCAGAGCATATAGCGATGCACCTGATCGTCATCCACCACCAGAATTGTTATCGGGTCTTTTTTCCCGGCCACTAAACTCCTCCTTTGCAAGGGACTTTGATTTAATTTCACCCAACCCCGACTAGGGGTATTTTATATCAATGATCTATCCCAAATATCTTAAAATACCAATATATGTGACGATCTCCCAGGAAAAGCAAGGCAAAAAGCTTGGATTTTCGTTACACCGGGTGTATGAGTGGTGTTGAGGGTTTCACAAACTATTTTTTCAGATAGACACTTAAAATACACACCGAGTTATTTTACAATGTCTTAGTTATTTTTGGGGAGCAATATATGAGCGAGATTTCGATAATCGCCCTTGGCGGAACCATCGACAAGATCTATTTTGACGCAAAAAGCGAATATGAGGTGGGACCGCCAAATATTGAAAAGGTTCTGTCGGAGCTGAACCTATCAATCAGCTACAGTGTAAATTCTCTAATGAGAAAAGACAGCCTTGATATGACCGACCAGGATCGGAAATTGATAGCCGAGACGGTTGCCAATGATCCATGTGACCGAATCCTCATTACCCATGGCACTGACACCATGGTCGAAACGGCAAAAGCACTCACAACCATCGCCCGGAAAACTATTGTCCTTACCGGTGCTTTGGAACCTGCTCTTTTTAAGACCAGTGATGCGGTATTTAATATAGGCTGTGCCCTCGGTGCCGTACAGTCACTGAAACCGGGAGTTTACATTGCCATGAATGGCAAGATATTCCCTGCCGACAAGGTTTGGAAAAACCTTGAGCAGAACAGGTTTGAGTCACTCGACTAATCAAGTATATTAACGAACAAAACCGACTATTCATCCTTTTCGAGAAAGACTACTATACCTATCCTACCTTTCAAAAGAATAAAGCAGATCGGCACCGGTAGATTCCGAAGAACTTCTTGTTTCTACTGAAAATCCCCGGGTCAGATCGTATCTGACCCGGAGTTGCCCTACTTGATTGAACATATTGAGGTCATAACCTATATACAGATCCTTTGTGACTCGTTTACCAACAACAAGAGACACATTTTCCTTTGTACTGCTG
>JAHJLI010000063.1 GCA_018821785.1 Pseudomonadota bacterium | reverse complement strand
TTCCCAGGCGGAGGATGGCGGTTGCGGCAATGGCGCCGCAGATGATCTGACCCTCTACCCCTATATTCCAAAGTCCGGCGCGAAAGGTGAACAGCAGGCCGCAGGAGCAAAGCAGCAGCGGGATCCACACCGAGAGCACATGGCTGAATTTTTGCCAGGAGAAAACCGATCCTTTGGCCATTATTATTGCGATTGTCGTCGGGGGAATGCCGAGAACCACGAGAAGCAGGCTGACCGCACCAAGGGCCAGTGCGGTGATCATAAGCATGACCGAGATCCGGGAAGAAAAAAAACGGCAGAGGGGTCCTGGTGGTTTCATGGAAGAGGTGGCTGAAATGTTATTAAGATAGCGGCACCTAACAGAAATTGACCGTTTCCACCTGCCCGGTGATGGCTCGGGACAGCGTATGGTAATTGGTTGCCCGGGTAGGTGTGTCGAGAACAATTCTGCCGTTGTAAAAAACCACAATGCGGCTGGCCTGACTCATGATTTCTTCCAGATCCGGGGAGGCGAAAATGATGGCCCCATCGGTTTTCATGCGAGAATGAAGGTGGTGCCAGGTCCAGGCAGCCGATTGGACGTCGAGGCCACGGGTGGGGTTTTCCATGAGGATGAGCCGTGCCTCGCTCGGAATAAGGGAGAGCAGCAGCCGCTGCTGGTTGCCGCCCGAGAGGTCTTCAGCCATTGTTTGCGGCAGTCCTTTGATACTATGGGCGGCAATTGCCTGGCGGCTGGCGGTGAGGCCGGTTGTCGAGGCAATCAGGGCGCCGCCCGGCGTGGCGAGAAGATGATGCTCACGGACTGTCATGCCGGGAAAGAGACCCTCGCTGAGGCGGTCGGCAGGGAGGAAGACCGTTGTCCGGCCGGCCATTTTGTCTGCCGCTCGTAAAGGCTTGCCAAAGCGCAGGACTTGGCCGGATTCATGTGGTACAAGGCCGCAGGCGGTTCTCAGGAAGGCCGATTGGCCGCTGCCGTCGATCCCGGCAAGTCCCACCACCTCGCCGGCACAAATGGTGATACTCACATCCTGCAGCTGGGTGCGGCCGCCTCTTCCGACCACCCGGTCAAATTCCAGTATCGGCATGCGGTCACGCTTGCATTCCGGCGGCGACCTAAGTTTGGGCAGATCGTCGAACATTGCCCGGAGCAGGGTATCCCGGTCAAAGGGGCGCTGTCTGGTGGCTGCAACTCGGCCATGGCGAAGCACCGTCACCGTGTCGCAGAGCTGGTCGATTTCTCCCAGTTTGTGCGAGACGAGAAAGATGGTTGCACCCTCCGCCTTCAGTTTGCGCAGGGCGGCAAAGAGGAGTTCTTGCTGCACTTCCGAGATGCCGGTGGTAGGTTCGTCGAGGATGAGAACCGTCGCGCCGTCGCCGATGAGGCGCAGCAGTTCAAGCTGTTGCCGTTCGCCGACGGTCAAATATTCCACTCGGTCGGCCGGATTCAGGCTGAAGCCGAAGGTCGCGGCAAGGCGTGCCAGTTCGGCACGCGCTGCAGTCGGGGCGAAAGTAGTCCGCCCGGCCATGAAGTTATCGAGCACCCGCAGTTGCGGGAAATCGAGCGGCTCCTGATAGAGCATGCCGATGCCAAGGCGGAGCGCGTCTTTCGGGCTGTCGAGGCGGGCTTTTTGTCCTTTGAAGAAGATCTCGCCGCCGCTTCTGGCGGTAAAACCGGTGAGCACCTTCATAAGGGTTGACTTGCCGGCCCCGTTTTCCCCGACAATGCCGTGGATGGTCCCGGCTTCAGCCTTCAGGTTCACGCCATCGAGGGCCTGAACCGTGCCGAAGGCTTTATGGATATTTGTAAGCTCGATCATTGCTTTGAGGTGATGCGTGGATATGGAGGGTGCATAGAATGCTAATGCACCCTCCATATCTCTTTCACCATTTTTCAACCTATTTGGACGCGCCGTCCATCCCCTCCAGCAACATCGGCAGGTTCCACACCTGCTCGTCGGTGGCGTTCGCCCCGGCTTTCAGAAAAGGTGAGCCGTCTTGGAACTTGAGGGGCCCGGCAAAGAGATTGAGGCCTCCGGCCAGAGCCTTCTGGAAATCTGCCAAGGCCTGTTTTTGAATGCCCCCCAAAGCATTACCCGGCATAAAGCCGATAGGAGTGGCGGTTGGATTATTGATTGCCTGCCAGTTTGGTCCAAGCCAGATGAACTGCGGCTTCCATTTGCCGGTCATGGCCTCGCCGATCAGCTGAGTGTAGCCGGGGATCCAGTTAAAATAAGGCACGCCGAGGCATGCATCGGGTGCCGAGGTGCAGGCTCCCTGATAGTCGTAGGGGATGGCCCATACTTCCTTGCCGTCTTTTTTCTTTTGGCCAGCAACGACCAGGGCCTCGGTTGTATCGATGCCGGAGATCACGACATCATGGCCGGCATCAAAAAAGCTATTGGTCATCAGGGTCGGGTCGGAGGTGACTCCGGGGATATTGAACCAGAAACCGATCCAGCTGACTTTGAATTTCAAATCAGCCGCCGGTTTTTTCAGGACGACCGTCCAGGCGTAGCGGGCGCCGAGATAGGCGCTGGCGGCGAGCCTGCGGGTTTCGGCATTGATCAGTGGGCCGAGATAGGCGATCTTGCCTGTTTTCGAGGTCATGGCGGCGACAAAGCCTGCCATCATCTTGCCGTATTCCATGCGCCCCATAAGATTGCTGACGTTAGGACCGGTCTTGCCGGTAAGGACATCGTCGCCGGAGATATGGATGAACTGGACCTCCGGATGCATGGCCGCAGCCTCACGAATGCCGTCCTTCATATCGTCGGAATTGCCTATGATCAGTTTGGCGCCCTTCGACACCAGATCGTCGACCAGCATCGGCACCGTTATACCCGGACGATCGGCCGGGTTGACCTTGTCTATATAGAGCATTTTCGCCCCCGGCAAAACCTTCTCCATGGCTTGTGCGGCCTCGAAATGGGCCTGACTCCAGCCGTGATCGTTGGCTGGACCTACCAACAGCAGACCGAAGGGAAATTCAGCGGCAAGCAGGACATTGCCCGATGGCCAGAAAAGAAAGCAGCAAAACACCAGTGACTGCAGGAATATTCCGATATTCTTCATTGTATTCACTCCTTGTTAGAATCTTTTTCTTTCGATATACTTTTTTCCGGTCTTTCAAGGCTGCAACATATACAATATTTTTTAGAGATTCACGAAAAAAAGAGTGTGCACCGGGTGGGTCAGGCGACTGGAAATATCGGAAAAATGTGATCGATTGCTCGAATTTCCGGCAGGAATGGTTAGCATAGGCAGGAAGCATAAAAAAGCAGCCGGTAAAAGTAATCACAAGAGGCGTATAATGCTCGATCCCATTTTATCAGCCGACAGGCTTTGTAAACACTATTATCTCGGTGGACAGAAAATTGACGTCTTGAACGATGTCTCTTTGGATATCGGTAAGGGCGAGTTCGTCGTCATCGCCGGCAACAGCGGCAGTGGAAAAACCACACTGCTGATCATCCTCTCCGGCCTTGATCTGCCGAGCAGCGGCAGGATCACCATAGCAGGGAGCGATATCACCGGACTCAGCGAAGATCAGCTGGCCCCCCTGCGAAATGAGCTGACGGGTTTTGTCTTTCAGGCATTTCACCTGATTCCTTCTCTCAACGCTCTGGAAAATGTCATGTTTCCGGCGGAAATAAAAAAAGATCCGCAGGCCCGGAAAAAGGCTGAGAAGCTTCTCGATCAGGTAGGACTTCTGCCGCGCCGCAATAATTTTCCAGAGCAGCTTTCCGGGGGAGAGCAGCAGCGGGTGGCGATCTGCCGGGCGCTTATCAATGGACCGGAAATCATCTTTGCCGATGAGCCGACCGGAAATCTTGATTCCGGCAACAGCGAAGGCATCATTCGGCTTTTGCTTGACCTCCACGACGATCGGCGGACGACGCTGGTCATGGCGACCCACAGTCAGACTTTGGCGTCGCGGGCGGATCGGGTAATTCGCCTGCATGACGGCAGGATCACAGCCGAAAATCGGTCAGAACCATGAACTTTCGTTTTCTGTTGCGGGAAATAGCCCATAGCCGGGGCCAGGCGGTGGTTTTCATCCTCTGCGTTGTCCTTTCCCTGGTGAGCATCGTGGCCATCAACAGCTTTCGCCGTGATGTTCGTAGCGTCATCGTCGGCGACGCCAGGAGCCTGCACGGCGGTGATGTGATAATTCACTCGCATGCCGAATTCACTCCGCCCCTGGCTGCGGAACTTGCTGAATTACGCCGGGATACGACCATTACCGCGGTCAACACCAGGGAATTCTATTCGGTGGCGAGAAAAGCCGACGGTGAGGATTCCCTTTTCAGCAATATCGTGGCGGTGGGCAGTGGCTACCCCCTGTATGGCCGGGTGGAACTGCGTTCCGGCAGGGAGTTTCGGGATGTCCTCGCTCCCGGAACAGCGATAGTTGCAGCGGCGCTTCTTGAGCGGCTGGACCTTGCCGTCGGCGATACCTTGCTGCTTGGCCAGTTAAAGCTGACGATTGTTGATGTGGTCAGCCGGGAATCGCTTCGGCCAGTCGATTTTTTCAACTTCGGCCCGCGTATTCTCGTCTCTACCGCCGATCTTGCGGCGATGGATCTGGTCGGAAAAGGCAGCCGAGTGAACTACCGGACCCTGTTGAAAATTGCCGATTCAACCAGGCAGGAGGCAATAGTCGCACGTCTGCAGGCCAAGGCGGCGGCCGGACAGGAGCAGGTGACCACCTCGGCCAAGGCAAACTCACGGGTCAAGAGGTTCTTCGACAACCTGCTGTTCTTTTTGTCGCTTATTTCCGTTTTCACCTTACTGCTGGCGGGTATAGGTATGCAGAGTTCTCTGGCAGCGCTGCTTCGCCGCAAGGTCAAGAGCTTTGCCATTATCCGCGCCCTCGGAGCAAACGGCTGGTTTTTGCTGCGCCATTATCTGCTGCTGGTGATGTTTCTCAGTGCCATTGGTTGCGGGCTGGGGATCGTCGCAGGGCTTCTTCTCAAACAAAGTTTCTCAGGACTTCTGTCCGGCCTCTTACCTGAAAATATCGTTCTTGGGGCCTCCCTTTGGGATGTCCTTGAAGGCATGGGACTGGGAATGGTGGTGGTTTCTTTCTTTACCTTTTTACCGCTCAGCGGCATAGATGATGTGAAGCCGGTTGCTATTTTTCGCAAGGAGGTCCGCGCCGGTTTGAAACGAAATTCCACCCGGATACTTCTTGCCTGCGGGCTGCTGCTTCTCCTGGCTCTGGTAATCCGGCAGCTCGACGATGTCCGCACCGGTCTGTACTTCATGGGCGGTGTTTTTGCTTTGGTGGTCCTCATCTCGGTGCTGATCGGCATCTTTTTGAAACTCCTGGCTCGCTGCACCTTTCACTCTCTCGCCCTGCGGCAGGCGGTGCGCAGTCTGCTGCGGCCGGGAAATGCCAGCCGATCCGTTGTGGTAACCCTGGCCTCGGCCTTGGCCGTATTGTTTTCCATCTATCTCGTGGAGAGGAACCTGCGAGCTACCTACATTGATTCCTATCCCGCCGATGCGCCGAATCTCTTTTGTCTCGATATCCAAAAAGACCAGCAGCAGGGCTTCATCAAACTGGTCGGCGGCCAGGTCGAGCTTTTTCCGGTGGTCCGTGCCAGGCTGCAGTCGGTCAACGATAACAAGGTCAATCGGGAAGCGGAGCTGAAAAAACGCGGTGACAGTCTGGCAAGAGAATTCAGTCTCACCTATCGTGAGACACTCTCCCATGATGAGATTCTGGTGGAAGGAGAAGGTGTTTTTGGTGGTCGCAATCGGGCCGCCTCTGCCTTGCCTCCGGTCTCGCTTCTCGATACCGTAGTCGAAATGGGCGACTTCAAAATCGGCGACGTCCTGGATTTCAATATCCAGGGCGTGCCGCTGAGGGCCGAGGTCACTTCGATCCGCAGCCGCACCAGGTCGATGCTCTATCCTTTCTTCTATTTTGTCTTTCCGGAGAAATACTTGGGGGCCGCCCCGCAAACCGCCTTCGCCGCCCTGAAAGTGGCAAAAGAGGATGTGGCGCAGCTGGAGAGCAAAATTGTCACCACATACCCAAACATCAGCCCGATCAACGTCGGGGAGTCGGCGGTCGAGCTCGGCAAACTGATGCAGAAACTGTCGGTCATGGTCGCCTTTTTCGCCTCATTTTCTATCCTTGCCGGGGGCTTGATCCTCGTCAGTTCGATTCTCGCGACGCGGATGGCGCGGATGGAGGAGGCGGTGCACTATA
>JAHJLI010000062.1 GCA_018821785.1 Pseudomonadota bacterium | reverse complement strand
CTCGGTGCGGTAGACTGCTGTCTACACACAACAACAGCCGGTTGAAGTGATCCAACCGGCTGTCTTGTTTGTTTATTGGCTGGTATTGGTTGTTGAGATAATTACTGGATTTGATTGTGAGAATTTACACTGGTCCCTCTTCAAGGGTAATAAGGTTGTTCTACCTAAAGCTGAAGTTGTACGAGAATATGCAGCCTCAGTACCTCCGGGATTTCTTTTCAGTATTAAAGTTCCAAACAGCATCACCCTGACCCACCACTACGAAAAATCAAAAACCGCACCCCTGATACCCAATCCATATTTTCTTTCCACGGAACTGATGGTTAAATTCCTTCATACCCTGGAACCCCTTGGAGATCATGTCGGACCATTAATATTCCAGTTTGAGTATCTGAACAAGAACAAGATGGATGGTCTCAAGCAGTTTACAGACCTATTTGAATCATTCATCGCTGGGATTCCGAAAGGGTATATGTATTGCGTAGAAATCAGGAATCCAAATTTTTTAAAGGAAGACTATTTCAGTTTTCTAGCCGATCAAAATCTAGGACATGTTTTTCTACAGGGATATTATATGCCCTCGATTTTCGAACTGTATGAAAAACATAAAGACGGATTGACTGATCCTATAGTGATCAGACTGCATGGTTCAGATCGACAAGGAATGGAAGAAAGAACAAAAAATCTATGGGATAAAATCGTTAGTCCGAAAGATGATGAACTTCTAAGCCTCAAAAATATGGTGGCTGACCTTAGAAAGCGCCAAAGACAGGTTTTTTTTCACGTCAACAATCACTATGAAGGAAGTGCTCCAAAGACTATAGAGAAGATCAAGAACCTTCTATCGATGGTATAGCACTCCCCGTATCTTCATCGAGATCATATCGTTTCGTAATATCTCAACAGATGAAGAAACCCCAAATAACGATCAACTTTCTTCATATCAATGGGACCATAATGATCAACAAGAACACCAATTGCTTCACGATCCTCTAAGTCTATCACCTCATAGATAGAAGTCTCACCAAATATGCTATGAGCCGCTTCAACCAGGGCTTCTATCTTCTCTTCTGCCATCATCAACAAATTCTCCTTTAAAAGAATATTTTTGATGACAGTACCAGGGACAACTTACAAATCTCCTACAATTACTCACCCATCATAAAAGGAGCTAGAAAAAGGCTATTTGGCTTGAGTCGATACCAGCATCATCATTATCTCATTCATCAACAGGCTTCAGAGTAACAATCCCAGTTCGAACCCCATAGTTCATTTCATATTTTTGACCATCAGCAACATTTTTACCTTCAAACATATAAGCAGGAATGATCAAGCCTTTCTTTGCAGAATACTCGATACCCTTTCTTGCTGGTCCACCTTTTTTTTCGATTATATTGGAGAGAAAACTACTATTTCCAGCAAACTTGACAGCAGCTAATAATATTGAATCTGAAATTTTCTTTCCATTCTCAAGTCCGAGTGCCACTGCCAACTGTTCTTTGGTCAATTGATCTTTCTCAAGGATCGTGACCAGTTTCTTCAAGAATTCTTTGTCACTGGAGAGTCTGCTTCTCGTTTTTGGGGCGGTTGTTGTCATGGTTAGTGCTCCATAATTAAAATGTTGTTGATGAAAAAATCATATACAAGAAATATAACACTATTTTTCATTCATTGGACCGACTGTTTTAAATATCACAGGATTGTTCGTTTGAAAAAGAGTGTTAGCAATTTTAATGAAAAACCAAAATATCAGTAACGGTAAAATAATAACTTGAATGATGAATATTCCAACATAGAGAAAGGTCAATTTCAATAGATTTTCAATGATTTCCTTCATATCTGTTACGGATGCTTTCAGGGCATTTTTAAAATCAACAGATACTTTTTTTATGAAAGATGTGCTGTTTTCAATAGTTCCCCAAAAGCCGGTAGCCTCTGGAACCACAATATCTCCAAATTGATCAAATATTCTGGAAGAAACTGTAAGCTCTTGATTTGTTGCTATGATTTGTTCTGAGAAATAATTTTTATAGATATAGTCATTTGCAATTGAAGACACCGGAAGACAAAACCGTAGAACTGCAATCAGTATAAGGATTCGAGTAGTAATTTTATGTAGTGAAGCTATACGGTCATTGTTGAACCACACAAGGATAGATAATATTATAAGAAATACTGCAAAAACCTGGGGTGCAAGAGTAACACCAATTTCATACGATAATTTTTGCACACCTAAAGAAGTGATGGCGGTAACCAGTACACTCGACAATCTCTCAGTCATGTCATCGATTGGGTCGAGAATTTGTCCCACTGCCAAAGACACACCTACACCTGCCGGTTCCAATTGTAGAGTAGAATCTTTAACAACTGACACCGATGCATTAATGGCTCTACACGTTGCATATGCCAATCCAGCCTTGGTTATGGCATCATTAAAGTATGTATCGGTCTTTGTGTCTAATAGAGGGATTTTCGTAACTGGTGAGAAGAATAGGGCGGTTGCTATGAGAATTCCAAAAAGGGATAATATGGCTTTTTGTTTTAGAGTGGGTTTCATTATATGAAAATGTTCTTTTGGTATTTTGTGTTAACCTTTGAATTATACTCTAAAATACTCTTATAAAGTTATAGTACAAAAAGTCGGGTGTGGTGAATTGTAATCCCTTTTCATCGAGTCCCAGCTTCGAGTGGGGTATGATGTTTGAGTTTTTTCCATCAGGTATTGACCATATTCCGAAGCATTTTAGTTGTGATCGTTAAGAGAAGGTTTTTTCCAACCGAGGTCCATGGTCCAATACTTTGAATAAGTGATCCTTCATGAAATAAATTGTTTCTAATTTTATAAAGGCACCTCAATATATTTAAAAGTTGATTGAATGGTGAATCGTCAAAATTTATAATAAGAAGATTGTATGAAACAAGAGTGTTGATTTCATGGCTATGACCATCTATTATTTTCGTGATATCAGCATCTTTCAATAAATTTTTAATAGCGATTTCTATTTTTTCAATAGCAATAGGTCCATTCCTTTTAGTGCATTTTATTTCACTTTTTTCATAGAATGTCTCGTAAATACAATTAAAAGCGACCCATAGGAGCATAAAAGATTGTTCGGGTTGCTTTTCGACCACACTTTTTTCAATCCAATCAGATATAAAGAAAATTTCTTCATCAGACTCGCTAAACATTCCTTTAAATCCATTCTTCCAGAATTGTTCACAAGTTGATAGGTAGTCATTTCCAACGTCCAATATATCCCAAACGATATCCACACTGTTTCTTATATCTTTAGTGAGTGTAAAACCTTCATTTTCCAAATCCTGCTGGTTCTTTAGATAAAATTGAGGCTCAACTGTTATCTCTGAAAATGAACCAGTGTAAATCATCCTCTTTAAGAGAATATTTCTAATAGCTTTTTGATCATCTATTGTCTCATTGTGGGGAAAGACCTTTTTAACCAGTTTTGATTTGATCCGTTTTTCCTCAAGAGTCACATTTTTAGAATATATTTTGGTAACATAGGTATCACCATTAGAAACCTCAAAGCTGTAACCAGCAAATTCTTCTGACTTGCTCAAGGTAGGAGAAACTTTATATTTGACTTCCCAAATTTGTTTTATTTCCATCCTTTCTCCTTCACTATGATCGATCATTGTGTTATAAACCAGAATTATTTTAATTTATATTCAAGCATTTACAACCTCATTTTCATACCACACATAATACAATGATCACCCTTCAGCAACTCGAATCATTCCTCTGGGAAACCGCAGACATCCTTCGTGGGAACATGGATGCCTCCGAATATAAAGACTATATTTTCGGCATGTTGTTCCTAAAACGCCTATCAGATGCCTTTGAAGAAGAACAGGAAAAGGTTATCCAAACCTACATCGCCAAAGGAAAGACACCAGAACAGGCGGCATCATTCGCTCAAGATGAAGACGAGTACCATACCTTCTTTGTTCCTGAAAATGCCCGGTGGTCCCATCTCAAGAATCTCCATCATGACATAGGCGCAGATTTAAACAAAGCAACAGAAGCAATAGAAGAACACAATGCATCCCTTGAAGGTGTTCTTGTATCCATCGACTTCAACATAAAGAACAAACTATCAGATAAGAAACTCCGTGACCTGATCTCCCACTTTTCCAAGCATCGTCTACGTAACGAGGATTTCGAGAAGCCGGATATGTTGGGGACCGCCTACGAGTATCTGATAAAAATGTTTGCAGACTCTGCCGGTAAGAAGGGGGGCGAATTTTATACCCCGTCAGAAGTCGTCAATCTCCTTGTACACCTGATAAAGCCTAAAGAAGGCATGAGAGTCTATGATCCTACTGCTGGTTCTGGTGGTATGCTCATTCAATCCAAGCATTATCTTGAGTCACACGGTCAAAACTCCTCTAATATATCTTTGTTCGGGCAGGAGATGAACCTCAATACCTGGGCGATCTGCAAAATGAATATGTTCCTCCATGGAATCTATAATGCAGACATCCGAAAGGGAGATACCATCAGAGACCCCAAACATATCGAAGGCGGGGAGATTATGACCTTTGACCGGGTTATAGCCAATCCACCATTTTCTTTAAGCAAGTGGGGTAAGGGTACTGCTGATAATGATCAATTTGGTAGATTCCCATATGGAACACCACCAGAAGGAGCCGGTGATCTTGCTTTCATCCAACACATGATAGCCTCACTTAATGCTGATGGTGTTCTTGGTGTTGTAATGCCCCATGGTGTTCTCTTCCGTGGATCGAGTGAGAGGAACATTAGAAAGGGTATTCTTGATCATGATCTCATTGAAGCGGTCATTGGTCTTCCTTCATCACTCTTTTATGGTACGGGTATTCCAGCTTGTCTTCTGATCATCAATAAGAGAAAACCAGCAGACAGAAAGAACAAGGTAATTTTTATTAACTCTGAACTGTAATATGCCGAGGGTAAGAACCAGAATTCATTGAGAATCCAGGATATTGAGAAGATTGTTTCTACCTTCGATAACTATGCTGAACTAAGGAGATATTCCAGGATTGTACCCATCGAAGAAATCCGGGAGAACGATTACAACCTCAATATACGAAGATATGCAGACACTTCACCACCACCAGAAATCTTTGATGTAAAGGCTATTCTCCATGGTGGTATCCCGATTCATGAGGTGCAGAGTGAATATATCCAGGAAACACTTAATGGTTTTGATGTATCGGTAGTCTTCGTTGATCGTGGGGATGGAGAATATTATGATTTTAAGCCATCGATTGAGACTAAAGAGATGATCCGGGGTGTTGTTGGTACTGATGATCCGGCTATTATCTCCTTGTTTGAGAGATGGTGGGATAAATACAAGGTGAGTCTTCGTGAATTGGATGAGCAGGTAGTAGAGGCTGAGATGGTGATGAAAGGGTTCTTGCAGGAGCTTGGTTATGAGTAATGGTGGTGATGTACAGGTTCCTGATGGGTGGAAAAGAGTTAAATTATCTGATGTTGCAGAAGTTGACCCTGATTCATTGAAGCAGAATACTGATCCAGATTATGAATTTCGATATGTTGACATTTCCTCTGTTTCTACCGGTAATATTAATATTCCTACATCAAAAATAAGATTTTCTGTGTCGCCAAGTAGAGCAAGACGGATTGTTCGAAGCAACGATGTTCTGATGGCAACTGTTCGTCCTAATTTGAAAGCATTCGCTCATTACTCAGGTAACGAAAAGGATATTATTTGCTCAACAGGATTCGCTGTAATTCGTTCGAAAGCAAATAGTGATAGTAGGTATATTTATAATACGATCCTGTCTGAAAACATAACAGGACAGATTGAAAATCTAATTGTAGGATCAAACTATCCTGCCATTAATTCATCTGATGTAAAAACTCTTTTTTTCCCACTCCCACCCCTGTCAGAACAGAAGAAAATAGCATCAATCCTTACTTCTGTTGATGATGTAATAGAGAAAACAGAAGCCCAAATAAGCAAGCTCCAAGACCTTAAAAAAGGGATGATGACCGAACTACTTACAAAAGGCATTGGTCATACAGAATTCAAGGATAGTCCTGTTGGTCGGATTCCTGTGGGGTGGGAGGTTAAAACAGTAAAAAATCTCCTTAAACAAAGAAAAAAGAAAGGTACTGAATCTTACCCTATCTATTCTGTGTTAATTGAGGGTGGGATGGTTCCAAGAGATACTATTGACAGAAGATTATTATCCGATCTTCATGAGAGTGAAAACCTAACAGCTATTAAAGGTGATTTGGTTTATAACATGATGAGAATGTGGCAAGGAGCATCAGGGATAGCACCCGCTAACTGCCTTGTCAGTCCTGCATATGTTGTAGCTGAACCTTTTGAAGGTGTTATTGATTCTGGATTCCTTGGGTATCTTATGAAATCGTCTTATGCCATTGTCTTACTCCATCGATATTCTTATGGATTAACAGGTGATAGATTAAGGTTGTATTTTGATAGCTTTGGAAAAATTAAATTTGCTATACCTCCCATAGCAGAACAGAAAGAGATAGCTCAGGTTTTGTCTGCAATTGATGTCAGAATTGTCAAAAAATCCAAAAAATTATTACAAACAAAAGCCCTAAAAAAAGCCCTAATGAATGACCTGCTAACCGGAAAGAAGAGAGTGCAAATCAACAATTAATTCCATCCAACAACACCGCCACGATCATGGACCAAGATGAACTCAATAAGGTAGAACAACCGGCTATAGATCAGCTTGTTTCATGTGGTTGGACATTCATTCCCGGTATTCAACTATCATCAGAGCACCCATCTAAAGAACGATCATCAGATAAAGAAGTTGTTCTAAAGAATCGCCTTTCATCATCCCTTCAAAAGATTAATCCCTGGCTATCAGAAGATAATCTAAGAAAAATTACTCATGATCTAATACACCCACCTGTAACAACCCTGATGGAAGCAAATCAGGCTATCCATGAGACTCTTATAAAGTATATTTCTGTTGAACAAGACCTAGGGAAAGGAAAGAAAGGTCAGACCGTTAAAATCATAGACTACGATAACCCGACCAACAACGATTTCATAGTAACTAGCCAATTCAAGGTTTCAGGTCCAAATCAGAATGTCTACCCGGACCTCTTATTATTCGTTAATGGTCTTCCTCTCGTAATCATCGAATGCAAATCGCCCTATACCACTACCCCAATAGAAGCCGGTATCAATCAACTTCTCCGGTATGCCAATCTTAGAAACCCCATAGAGAATGAAGGAGCCGAAAAGCTCTTCTTCTATAATCAGATGATGGTTTCTACCTGCTTCAACAAGGCTCACGTAGGTACGATATCATCAAGGATGGAACATTACCTTGAATGGAAAGACCCATATCCATTGAAGAAAGAAGACATCGCAGAAAATCCATCATCACAAGAAGTCCTCATTGCTGGTGTATTCTCTCTCGAAAACTTCCTTGACTTGATCCAGAATTTTATTGTCTTTGAACCAGTAGAGGGAAAGGTCATTAAGAAACTGGCTAGATACCAGCAATACAGAGGTGTCAAAAAGACCATCCATCGCCTTAAAACTGCCCCCACTCGCAAAGAAAAGGGCGGTATAATATGGCATACTCAAGGATCAGGGAAGAGTCTCACCATGGTCTTTCTCGCCATCAAAATGAGAAGAGACCCCATCCTTAAAGACTATAAGCTGGTTTTCGTCACAGACCGGACACAACTGGATAGCCAACTCACCGCTACATTCAAGAGAACCCAAGATGAGACCGTTTATCATGCTACTTCCGTTAAAAAACTGAAAGAACTGCTGCAAAAGGATTCATCTGACCTTGTTACAGCAATGATCCAAAAGTTCCGGGAAGCCAATGAAGAGGATGATTTCACGGCTCTTAACCTATCAGAAAAAATCATTGTCCTTGCAGATGAGGCGCATAGAACCCAATACGGTGATCTTGGTGTATATCTCAATAGTGCCCTTCCCAATGCTCCAAAAATCGCCTTTACCGGAACACCCCTTATTAAAACCCTAAAAACCTCATCTGAATTCGGTACTTATATCGACACGTACACCATAGAACAGGCGGTGGAAGATGGAGCAACCGTTCAGATTCTGTATGAGGGTCGAGAAGCCAAGACCAAGGTAACCGGGGATTCACTCGATAACCTTTTCGATGAATACTTTGCTGACAAGACCACTGAAGAAAAGGAGGCGATTAAGAAAAAATACGGTAATGAATTAGCCATATTGCAAGCCCCCCAAAGAATCAGATGGATATGCATTGATATTCTGAAACACTACCGGGAGTTCATACAGCCCAATGGTTTCAAGGCTATGATAGTAACGGCTTCTCGACATGCCGCTGTTACTTATAAACAAATGCTGGATGAACTAGAAGGACCACCATCAGCCGTTATCATCTCCGGTGACCATAATGACCCTCAACGGCTAAGTGATCATACAGACGAATCTAAGCAGAAGGAACAACTGAAGCAATTCGTCCAACCACTCAAGGATGAGCCACTGTCTTTCTTGATCGTGAAGGACATGCTGTTAACTGGCTTTGATGCTCCTATTGCTCAAGTCATGTATCTGGACCGAAAGCTGATGGATCATAATCTTCTCCAAGCTATCGCAAGAGTAAACAGAACCAAGGATGGAAAGAATCGTGGGTTCATAGTCGATTATTATGGTCTATCTGATTATCTCTCTGAAGCCCTGGATGTTTTCTCTTCTGAAGATGTTAAAGGTGCTCTCAAGAGCCTCAAGGACGAGATACCTAAGTTGATGGCGAGACATTTCAGAGTCATGAAGCATTTCTCTGATGTAGATATTGCTGACATTGAAGCATGTATTGATATTCTTAAAGACGAGGAAACAAGACAGCAATTCGAAATCGATTTCCGCAAGTTTGCTCAGTCGATGGAGATTGTAATGCCTGATCCTGCTGCACGTCCATACCTATCAGACCTGAAGAGACTCGGTAAAATCTGCATTGGAGCCAGAAACCGTTATAGGGACACCCAACTTTCCATTGAAGGTGCTGGTGCGAAGGTAAGACAACTCATTGAGGAACATCTTTATGCTACTGGCGTTGATCCGAAAATACCGCCAATAGACCTTCTTGCAGCAAACTTTAAGGAGCACATTTCAGCGATAAAGACACCAAAAGCCAAGGCATCCGAGATAGAACATGCCATTAAAGCCCATATCTCAGTTAAGATCGATGATGACCCGGCATATTATAAGAAGCTCTCCGAAAGGCTGAACCTGATAATAAAACAGCATGGCGAACATTGGGAAGAACTGGCGAAACAGCTATTACTTTTCCGGGAACATATTGAAGCAGATCGAAAAGCCGGGGCAGAAGAACTTGGTCTTACTGAAACAGAATTCGCCTTCCGTAATATCCTTAATGAGTCCATCTGTTCTAAAGAAAACAATGAAGCTCTTTCTGAATCCACCCATCAGGAGATTATCGAACTGACTAAAAAGCTCGTGGAGATGATGGATGAAGCCTCCAACATTGTCGATTTCTTTAAAAAACACGATGAGATAAAGACCATGAAGAGGAAGATCAAACATGGACTGCTAGAAACCTCCTTTGGTGATGATGATAAATTAAGAAAGACCGTGATTGATGGTTTTATGGAACTGGCGAAAGTGAAGTTTGGTGGAAAATGATCAGGTGAATAAGTTGAGGCTTCGATGCTGAAAATAAATAGAGAAAATAAAGATTTATCGTCATTGAGCAACCCAACTCTAAGCGAGTCTGCTATTACTGAGAGATATGATTTGCAAGAGTTCATCTGTAATAGTCCACAAGTCTTTTTCGCTGAAATTGGGAAGGAACTATTTCTAATAAAACAGGAAGTTGAACCTTCTGACAAAGTAAAAGACCGTATTGATATATTAGCACTTGATAAAGAAGGAAATGCCGTAATCATTGAGTTGAAGAGAGGGAGCAATAAACTTCAAATGTTACAGGCAATTTCTTATGCAAGTATGATTTCGCACTGGCAACCGAATGAATTTCTAGATCAGCTTGACAATGACAATCAGGAAGCACTTATAGATTTCCTTGAAGTTGATGTTGAAGAAATTAATAGGCAACAAAATGTAGTTCTAGTTGCTGAAGCATTTGATTATGCACTCCTTGTCAGTGCTGAATGGTTGAGTGAAAAGTATGGTGTGAATATAACCTGTTGTCGGTTAGTCATCCAGAAAGACGAAGCAACCAACAATGAATATCTTTCCTGTTCTGTGATCTATCCTTCAACTGAATTAATACAAGAAGCTGTACCAAGAAGGATTATAGGTATAAATAAAACAAAGAATGTTCAGAAGTGGACTGATTGGGATGAAGCTCTAATCGGCATAAATAACGTGGCATTAGTTTCATACTTTAAGAAAAGATTAGGTGAAAATCATGAGTCATACTTACGAAAAAGAATGGTTCGCTATAGGTTTGAAGGGAAGCGAAGATTGTCCGTAAAAGCCAATAGGGATAGAGGTTATGTATGGCAAAATGGTAGATTTGATGGTGATACAGACTTCTGGAAAAGTAGATTGAGTCTACCTGATGAAGTTACAACGGTTAAAGAAGGAACATGCTTAAGATTTTTTCTTGAAACAGAATCTGATCTTTCTTCTTTTCATGAAGCCTCATTAAACGAGCTTCAGAACGTAGATTGGATTTAATATTATATAGTTCATGAATTTCAAGATTGAAAACATCGAAGTAATAAGAAAAGCCCGATCCAAAACAGCATCCATCTCCGTTAAACCCGATGGTACTGTTCAGATACTGGTTCCTCATACACTATCAGAAGAGAAGATTCTTGCTCTTGTTGAAAGGAAAAGCCAGTGGATTAGAAACAAGATTGATCATTTCCAGGAGATAAACCAGAAGGACAAACAGAGTGAATATGTTTCCGGGGAGTCTTTTACCTATCTTGGAAGGAACTATCGTCTTAAAATTGTTCCCGGTGATCCCTCGGAAGAAGTGAAGTTAATGAACGGTAGATTCTATGTTCATATACCATCAGAAACGGCTCAGGTTGATCGTGACAGGCTTGTTGTGGAGCAATTAATATCTTGGTATAGGTCACGAGCAATCATTCGCCTGAGACAGAAAACGATACGATATGCAAGACAGATGGGCGTTGTTCCTGTTGCTGTTGGATTGAAGGATTATAAGAGCCAATGGGCAAGCTGTCATACTGATTCAAAAATATACTATAATTGGAAGATTATAATAGCACCACATTCCATCGTTGATTACGTAGTGGTCCATGAACTGTGTCATCTCGTTCATGGTGATCATTCTAAGAAGTTTTGGAAATTGTTGGAGACTGTATTACCTGATTATCTTGAAAGAAAGGAATGGTTGAAGGTGAATGGGAAGGGGTTGAAGATATGAAGAAGAAAATAATTTTTGAACAATTAGTCGAAAATGCCATAGACTTCCTATCGAAAGCTATTGATGAACTAAAAGATCATCCAAAATTCTCAATGATCAATTTTCATGCCTCATTGGAAATATTTATTAAAGCACGGTTGATGGCAGAACATTGGACTCTGGTCGTAGCAAAAAGACAGGAACCAGATTGGGAAAAATTTTTAGCAGGCGATTTTCAGTCCGTATCTCTTGATGATGCAGCCTTCAGATTAGACAAAGTTGTTAAAAGTGGTTTGTCGAAAAATGAAGTTGAAATATTCAGAGAAGTGGCAAGGCATCGGAATAAAATGGTGCACTTTTTTCATGAAGTTCATACTGAAGAAAATAATATCAAGCTCAGACAGGAGATTGCGAGAACTCAATTGATTGCATGGTATTTCCTACACAAATTGCTTACTGAAAAATGGAAAGAAACATTCGAACCATGGTCTGAAAAAATTATTGAAATCGATTGTTCGTTAAGAAAACTCCATGAATTTTTGAAAATCATATTCGAGAACCATAAAAATAAAATAGAGGAATATAAGAAGCAAGGGTTTATTTTTGCTAATTGCCCTTCATGTGGTTTTAAATCCCATAAACATCAAAATGTAAAGAAAACCATATATGATTCTGAGTGTATGGTTTGTGGGCTAAATGGGGAAAGTTTACAAATCGAATGCTCGGGCTGTGATGCCACTGTTTTTTTTATGGATGAAGGGTTCTCTATCTGTCTGGAGTGTGGGAAGAAATATGAACCTGAAGATTTAGCAGAAGTACTAATTGATAGTGGTGGGGCTCACATTGCAGCAATGGATGGTGATGATACATCCTATTCAGCAAATTGCAGTGAATGTGATGGGTACCAAACTGTTGTTCGTACTGAGAATGATGAGCATATATGTGCTAGCTGTTTTGGAATATTTGATTCATTGCAGGTGTGTCAATGGTGCAATGAATACAATACAGGAGATATGGAATATAGCTATACTTTCGGATGCAATTTTTGCGAAGGCTCTTCTGGGTCGCATGATGACGACTGATAAAAATATTTTTAGAAACCCGCAACAGTACTCAATCATCATCAACTCCAAAATCCTAAAAGCATCAAACGCAAGGACCATTGACCCAGTTTATTTCAATCTCGCTGAATCCCTAGCCGCCATTGATATTCTGAACTACATCAAAATCTATAATGAGAGAATCAAGGCATCGAACCTGCTTAGTGAGAACAAGAAGAAGGAACCCATAACAGAAATTGGGAAAGATGGGGTTATAGGTTTGGAACTGCTGATTGATTCAACCAACAAAACAATCCAGTTCTACTCCCTTACATCATCGGAGAAGGGCTATGGTAGAAAATTAGTAAAGGCTGTTGTTGATGCTGTTCCTGATGATTGGTCTATCGTTGTGGTCTTTGATTCGAGTGGTGCGTTTTGGCAGAACATGATTGAAGAATTTCCTCGATTGTCTGTTGCATAGTAATCACTACAAAGTCAAACGAGTAATAGATGTTTAATATCAACATGTTACAGTTGACGATCATGAATAAATCACAGCTAATAGAAGCACTTGCAGAAGACCTTAAACTTCCTGTATCAGAAGTGGCAGGTATCGTCTCGACTATCCTCGATTCCATGACTGATGCCCTGGTAGCCGGGGATGATATCGAGATAAGAGGATTTGGTTCTTTTACCGTAAGGCATTATGAACCTTATGAGGGGCGAAATCCTAAAACTGGCGTTGTCACCCATGTGAAAGCCAAGAAACTCCCATCCTTCAAAGTGGGAAAGGAGTTAAGAGAAGCTGTTGATGATGGTGGTGATAAGATAAAATGACCCTTCGTAAAGCCCTAATAGTAGGAGCCACCGGACTAATCGGCAGTTCCACCATCAAATACCTTTTCAATGATCCCGCCTATTCTGAAGTAACAGCCCTTGTAAGAAGAACACCCCTCCTGAAAAATCATCGTAAGCTGAAAGAAGTCATAACCGATTTCAGTAACCTCGATAAAACACTATCAACAATTACCGCAAACGATGTTTTCTGTTGCCTTGGAACAACCATCAAAAAAGCTGGTTCACAAGACGCATTTAGAAAAGTAGATTTTTCTTTGGTTGTTGATGTGGCAAGGGTGATGAGAAAGCAGGGTGCAGAACAATTCATCGTCATCTCTGCTATGGGTGCAAGCAGTTCATCCAAAGTCTTCTACAATCGAATCAAGGGTGAAATGGAAGAGGCTTTGAAAAATTTGGGTTATCCTTACCTTAGAATTATCCGACCATCTTTACTGCTTGGAAAACGAGAAGAATTCAGGTTGGGTGAAAGGATCGGGATAATCATGAGTCCATTTTGGAAACTCTTCTTGGTCGGGTCACTAAAAAAATATTGTCCGGTTAAGGCTGATGCTGTTGCTCGGTTTATGGTGAAGGTTGCGCATGAAGAGCCTATTGACGGTGTTTACGTGTATGAATCGAACCAAATAACTTAGACACTGAATGTCATTGAATTTTAAGTATCAACCACTCTCAGAATCTAAAATTTTCAAACGTCAGGTAGGAATAGAAAAGTGAAGACATTTCGTATCATTCCCGATGAAGCCTTCGGAGCAAAACCAATAATCCGCATTAGAGATATTGATGCAGTAGTTCACAACTATAAACTGTTTAAAGAGAAGGCTGATTTTACAAACAGTAGCTGTGGAGTGGTGTTAAAGGCTGATGTCCATGGACTTCAGATGAACGATGTTGCACCAGCTTTATATGAAGTTGGGGTTAAATATTTCTTTGTCGAGGAACTTTGTGAAGGTTTAGAATTGCGAAGAATATTGCCCTATGAAGATGCAAAAATATTTGCAATGGCAGGTCTACTCCATGGTGAAGAACGTTACTTCAAAAACTCATCTATAATTCCTTGTATTAATAGCTTAGAACAACTTGATAGATGGAATAGATTTTGCGGTGAAAATGGTAAAGCATCAGTAGTTATTCATCTTGATACTAAAATGAATAGACTGGGATTATTGGATTACGAAGTAGAAATTCTTGCTAAAAAATTTATTGAATTTACTTCAAGTGTCCAAATAGAGTTCTATATGAGCCATTTTTACGACATTAAGGGAACAGATCACACGAACTGCTTTAAACAGTATGATGTTTTGAATCTTTATTTAGAAAAACTCCCTCTTTTTCCAGTTTCTTTTGCATGTACTGATAGTGTTATTTTACTTGATAACCGGACCTTTAATTTGAATATAATAAGACCGGGTATTGGACTTGTCGGAGGAGCACCCAATGCTCTAAGTCCGATTTCTGCTGATGCCAAACATACCTTTGAAATGTACGTCAAGATATCCCAAATTAAAACTGTTAAGAAGGGAGAATCGATTGGGTATGGCGGAGCATATACTGTAAAAAGAGATACAAGATTGGCTCTTGTACATATTGGATATAAAGATGGATATCTCAGAATCCTAAGTGAAACTGATGAAAACCCAAAGGGCGTTTATGTTTACATGGATGGATACAGGTTACCAATAATTGGAAAAATTTCTTTGGGTATAACTACGGTTGATGTAACTGATGTACCAGAAAGCACACTACAAAAATTTAATTATGTGGAAGTGGTTGGTCCTAATGTTGATATTAAATATTTAGCCGACATAGCAGGTTGTTATGAAATTTTAGCAGCCCTTGGAAGACCAAATAATAAAATTGCAGATTATACTTTGCAAAAATATTCGAGCTTGTACAGCAATTGATAACCATATGAAATAATTTTAAAACCTTCTTTGCATCCACAAATGCTCTATTATAATAATGATGGAGCAAAAGAACTCATATATTATGAAGAAAAAAAGCATGGCTGAACACTCCGAAAAAAAATGCCCTAAGTGTGGACAAATGCTACGTATTCCTGATAATAAAGGCGGAATCACTATGGTTTGTCCCTCGTGTGGGAACAAAATTCATTCCGACTTTAAATTCGGTGGTGTAAGGAAGGTATCCGTTGCTAAAAATATTTTTGTAACAATTTTCGAAATGCCCTACAATATTTTAACAAGCATCATTCAATATTTTTCAACACGATCTTAATGGTAGAATTCTTTATTAATTCCATACCTTATAAATGAGAAAAGTCATAAAAGCACCATCCGTCAAGAATGAGCCAGCATTTCTAGGTGATATAAAAGAAGATGGGTATCATGTCTACAGTCTAAAAAATGCCAGGATACCAAATTACTATCCACCAGAATTACCCAATTATCCTGGTGTCAGCATAAACTCGTTGGAAATTGGAGATGTTATTACGATTAGGATTTTTGTTGGTATTGGAAAAGGGAAAAATATGCATATTGATGGAGGGGTGATCGATTTGCAGGTAGAAGAGGTTCATAGTGATAGCGTTATGGCGAATATACTAACTGTCCTTCCTGAAAAATTCCCCTTAACTGCCGGTGGATCAATAGAAATATTCGAAGATGAAATATTGTATAAGGCAGACTCCAGGTACAACTAATGGAACTGAAAATGCATCAGGCGGCATTGATCCTTGATATTGGTGAAGATGGTTCAATCACCGTCAATGTCAATGCAGAGAACATGGATGGTCTTGCCGGTAAAATCTGTATAGCAATGGCTAAGAAACTGCTAAATGATGAGGGGTTTCAGGCTGAGTTGATGGAGGGGGTTGGTGATTATTGATAGATGTTACAGATAACATAAATGTTTTAAAAGTGTAACGAATAGACTAACAAATTATTATTACTATTCATTTGTTGTTATTGCTATCCTTGATGTTCAGTTGAATTGCCATCTTCCCTTAATGTTTCTTCTGCAAGTAACCTCAAGTCATCAGGTAAATTGTTAATTGATTCATCTGTAGGTCTTCCATTTTTAGACATCTCATAGCTAAACTGAAGCCCACCAGTTTCGTGATCATGGACAAAAACGAGTTTACCACCTGCCCTAAAGATTATTTCGACTTCTCTGTATTCGTTCATTCTCTGATGATATAGGTTTTTTATCTGTTTTTCAGAATGTAACTCTTGGTTTTCCAATAGTATTTTGTAAGCCTTGCCACGAGGATAAATATTTATTTTTTCTACCAGTTCTCGTATGTGCTTTTGCAGTTTTCTTCGAGCTTCCAAACGCTTAGACTCATCAGGTGATGATAGTAGTTCAAGAAAAAATTTCACATTCTTCAATGAGTTTTCTGTTCTATCATGCATTTTCTCCAATTCAGATAATCGATCAGAAATATTTTGTCTTTGTTCTGATAAGTTGTTCTGTATAATTTTCTCTTGGTTTATCATTTCGACAAAATGTGAAATGGTGTCCTTTGTACCCATTGAGATTGCATTGGTGAAATTTTCTACCTTGTTTTGAGAAAGTTCTATTTTTTGAGTAGTTGTAATCAGTTTTGCTTTAATAAGTTCCACCTTTTGTTGATGTTCCGAGATGTTGTCTGTAATAATATTTTCCAAATGAAGTCTGTTACAACTTCGAATAAATACGTCTTCTAAATCTTGATATCGGAAAGAAATTACTAAACGAACATCACATGCACCTCTTTTAGATTCTCTACAGTTTAGATATTTTATCTTATTTCTTCCTCTAACGTTATACTGCATTGTTGCACTGCAATAACCACATTTGACTATCTTGGAGAAAAGATTGTTCATTTCACCAATTTTTCCAAAAGAACACTTTTTAATTTTTTGTAATTCTTGTGCTTTATAAAAAATATCTTCATCAATTACAGGTGGGTAATAATTTTTGATCGGTTCACCATCTAATACCATGATTCTCTTTCCGTCTATAAAAGACGAGGTTTTTGTAAACTGAATCTCTCCAATTACTGCTCTGGTTGTCAAAATTCTTCGAACACTTGTGCTTCCCCATCCTTTTGTTTTTTTATGAAATGTAGGTCTTTTTTCTCCGTTTAAAATTTTACATATTCCGTAAAGTCCATGTCCAGAATTATATAATTCATAGATTCTTTTAATTGTTTGTACATGTTCATCTATTTCTTCAAAGTCACCTGTGTCATCATTTAGTCGCAACCATGCTACACACCTTGCTTTCATTTTAATGCCTGTTCTTGCATTTTCCTTGGCTCTAACCCAACCTTTAGTTCGTCTCCTCTGTTTTACTTTTGATTCTTCATGGCTTCTTGCCATTATTGATATTGAAATAAGCAATTGAGAATGGTTCTCAGTGAGACTTTCTCTGTTATAAACCTGACCATCCATCAAGGTTACAATAGTAATTCCAGCATTAATAATGTTTATAAATTGTGCTAATGCATCTAAAACTGTATCACGAGAAAGGCGATCATGATTTTCAACAATTAATGCTGATGGAACAGGAATTTTGTTGTCCTCCACTGCTTTAAGAAAAACACCAAAAGCACCTTTAGTTCTATGTAGATTATGAAAACCACTCAAACCCAAATCATACATGCACAATGATTCATCTAATTCCCACTTTTTTTCTGAAGCAAATTTTCTTGCGTCATCAAGTTTTTCTTTAATCGACTGCTTATGCACTTGTTCTTTTGAACTAAATCTAATGTAGCTATAACATTTCATGTTTTTACCTCTTTGAGATTAAAAACAAATTCATCCTAAATTTCCTTTTCATTTTTGACTATACAGTTCAATGTGTCTTATGTACATATAATAGCCAGGATATGCATTGTTCCGCTGCCCTTAAAGGTTTCCAGGGTGGCCTCATCCACCCGTGAACGGTCGCCGATAAGGATAGCCCGATAAAGCCCCTGGATTACGGCTGGTACAGAAATGTCAATGTGTTCACCGATTCTCGTTCGTATCCTCTCCGGGAGATAATGCAGGGTGTGCAACATGTCCTGCTTTTCCTCAAGTTTTTGCAAGAAGAGGGGAGAGCGGACAAAACCGCTTATCCAGATATCCTTGCGAGCCAGATGTTGTGCATAATCAAAGACTCCCGGAGTGTGAGAGCTGTCTGGGCGTTTGAGATCGGCTCGGACAATAAGCTTGTCTCCCGGAACCAGCACAGACGGCCAATGTCCCTGTAAATGTAAGAGAATGTTTCCGGTGGTTGGCTGGAGTGCGGGTGATTCATAAAAACGGATATACTCAGTGGTGACCATAACCTGGCTCGTTTTACCATCAAATTCAGCTGCAGTGGCCAGAGTACCGATGACGACGACCTCGGTTTTCTCTTTAATCCGGTTGAAAATGTGGTCAGTTCCTTGCGGTACCTGCAAGGACAACTGGGCATGATAGAAACCTAGTGCGGTAAGGCAGGGAATGAATAAACAAACGACTGTTCGCCGCCATCGTAAAAAATGCAGCATTATCAGTAAACTCATGCAAATAAACAGACCCAGGCATAAGTCGGAGATGTCGATTTCCGTCAAACTGAACTGGGAGGCGATGGCAATTCCTATGATGAATGACAGGGTCAGATACACCAGTAGATGGTTGGAAATATGCGATGCCGGATGTCTCACAGAAATTTTGCAATGAGATCTAAGTGTTTGGCGATGATATCATGCCGCTCAAGCACACATTTTTGCGCCGCTAGACCCATTTGGGAACGACGATCGGAGTCGTTTAAAAGTCCGGAAAGAACCTTCGATATTTCTTGTTTGCTGTCGATTTTCACAGCCCCGCATGCACTGACAAGAGAGTCGGCAATTTCGCTGAAATCTTCCATGTGCGGGCCGAAAAGCACGGGGATGGACATGGCCGCCGGCTCGATCGGGTTGTGACCGCCTTTCTCTACCAGGCTGCCGCCGACAAAGGCAAGATCGGCAAGGGCATAAAAATCAACCAACTCCCCGATGCTATCAAGGACAAAGATGTCGGATGCCAGAAAAACGCCATGAGACCGCAACGATGTCTGGAGGTTGTAACCAGCAGCCAAATCGGCGATCTCTTTTGCTCGGCGGGGGTCTCTTGGTGCAATTATTAGAAAGAGTTCGGGGTGGTTGTCTCTCAATCCGACATAGACGTCGATGAGTATCAGTTCCTCGCCTGGATGGGTTGAGCCGGCAATAAAAAGGATGCGGTCTTTCGGTAGTAAATCGGCTAAGAAAGACGGTGAATCAGTATTGCCCTGCTGCGGACGGGTGGCGAATTTCAGATTACCGAGGATCGGCAGCATGCCCTGTGAAATGCCCAAAAACTCCATCTTTTCCTTATCACGAAGTGTCTGCATGGAGAGGAAGGAAAAGCATTGAAACATGGGCAGGAAAAAGAACCGCAGTCGTTGGTAACGGGTCATAGATTTTTCCGAAACCCGTCCATTGACAAGGATTGTGGGAATTTCTTTCTTTTTCAGACAGAGCAGAATATTGGGCCAGAAATCGGTCTCCACCAGAATGAAAAGATTGGGATGTATATGATTGATAAACCGCTGAACCACCGGCAGTAGATCAAGGGGACCGTCGATGATACAATCGGCGGATGAACTGAGCAGGGTTTCAGCTACCTTTTTCCCCGAACGGGTGGTAACCGAGACAACGATTCTGTCACCCGGATACTTGGCACGCAGACCGCGCACCAGTGGTACTGCCGAGGTAACCTCTCCGACCGAAAGGGCATGGACCCAGATAGTCCGGGCGGTCGACTTGCAGGTGGACAGCTTCTGCGCAATACCAGCACTGAGACGGGCAGGGACGCGATCACGGTATTTGCTGCTACAGGCAACAAAGAGGGTGATGAGGGGAGAAAAAACCAGTAGAAAGGCTAACTGGAGAATATTATAGAGTACGAACATGGGGAAAAGACCTCAATGATGTTTAGGAGTCGTTAGGAAAAAACTTGGCCATTTATAACCATTTCCTTACGGCTCCTTATGCCGTTACAAGCATTTCTTCGGCTATGGTATTTTTTTCTACGGCTTGGCTTTTCACCTTAAAGGAATTGGTGTCGGAAATGCAAGAAATTCAATACGTAATATCGAAAAAGAAGGTCGATGTGAAACTTCGGGAGGCAAGAGGTGAATATCATACTGGCAGAGGCGGCTGAAGTTGTTGATAGTCAGCTGACTCTTAGTGATTATCGTGCCGAACATATTGTCAAAGTTCTGAAGTCGGAGATCGGAGATCGGTTGCGAGTTGGCATTATCAACGGCATGCGAGGGTTTGGTACCATTTCGGCATTGCAGAAAAAATTTCCATTTTCAGCCAGCGTTAATCTTGAGTTGAGTGAATCTCCAGGAACTCTGCCGCCGCTCGACTTGATTCTTGCCTTGCCCCGGCCGATCATGTTGAAACGTATTCTCAGCCAGGTCACTGCCCTTGGGGTAGGGACGATCCATCTCGTCAATGCCAATCGAGTGGAAAAGAGCTTCTGGGAGGCGGGGCTTCTTCAGCCGCAGGAATATCGACCGCATTTGCTGCACGGTCTTGAACAGGCAGTCGACACACGCATGCCGGAGATTCGGTTGCATCCGAAGTTCAAGCCGTTTATTGAGGATTTTTGTCCCTCTCTTGTCGGTGACTATCATTATCTGCTGCTCGCCGATCCGAAAGGTGAACATCGTTTGGTGGATGTGGTCGGCGAAAAAACCGGCAGGATTCTCCTGGCGGCAGGGCCGGAGGGTGGGTGGGTTCCGTATGAGGTGCAGAAATTTCGCGAGCAGGGCTTTTTTTGCTGTACCATCGGTGAGAGAATCCTCAAGGTTGATACAGCGATAATCGCCCTGCATGCGAGCATTACAGCATTGCGCCAAAGACGGTAAGGGGAAGGATCATCGATAGGCGGCTATGCCGGTAACTTCCTGGCCGATTATAAGGGTGTGCATGTCGTGCGTTCCCTCGTAGGTATACACCGATTCCAGATTGTTCATATGGCGCATGATCGGGTATTCCCCCATAATGCCATTGGCACCCAACATGGTTCTGGCAGTCCTTGCAATATCCATGGCGATCTTCACATTGTTCATTTTTGCCATTGAAACCTGGGCCGGACTGTAGGTGCCCGCATCTTTTAATCTGCCGAGTTGCAGGACAAGCAGCTGGCCCTTAGTCAGTTCGGTGACCATTTCCGCCAATTTCTTTTGCTGCAGTTGGAAGGCGGCAATGGGTTTGTCGAACTGAATCCTCTGCAGGGCGTAGGCCAGGGCGGTTTGATAACAATTGTCGGCCGCTCCTAGCGCGCCCCAGGCAATACCGTAACGAGCCTGGGTCAGGCAGCCGAGCGGGGCCTTGATGCCTTTTCCTTCCGGCAACATACACTCCTTTTCGTCGACGACGACATTGTCGAGAATGAGCTCGGAGGTGATCGAGGCTCGGAGGCTCCATTTGCCCTTCATCCGCGCGGTTGTGAAGCCGGGGGTGTCTTTACGCACGAGAAAACCGCGTATGCCCTCATCGGTTGCAGCCCAGACAATAGCGACATCGGCGACGCTGCCGTTGGTTATCCACATCTTTGTGCCGTTTATAATCCAGGTGCCGTTATCGTTACGGGTGGCGCGGGTCCGCATGCCGGTAGGGTTAGAGCCGAAATCGGGTTCGGTCAGGCCAAAACAACCGATTGCGTCGCCGGCCGCCATCTTCGGCAGCCAGTACTCTTTTTGCTCGGCGCTGCCATAGGCAAAAATCGGATACATGACCAGCGAACCCTGCACCGAGGCAAAGCTGCGAATGGCCGAATCGCCCCTTTCCAGTTCATACATAAGGATGCCGTAGGCGACGTTCGAAAGTCCGGCGCAGCCGTATTCCTCAGGCAGGGTCGGGCCGAGAAAACCAAGGTTTCCCATGACCTTTACCAGATGGGCGGGAAATTTCTCTTCTTGGGCATAGCTGTCGATAATAGGAATGACTTCCCGGTTGACGAAATCCCTAGCGGTTTGCTGCACCAGCTTTTCCTCATCGCTGAGAAGCCCGCGCAGAGCCATATAATCAGTCATTTCTGTTGTCAAGCTCATCTATTTGCCCCTTTTTGTTGTTTGTGGTTAAGTCTTTTTGATTTTTGTTCCAGAATGTTACCTGTGATCCACAGGATCATTTCTATCTCTTTCCTGAAAATTATGGGACGGCTTACTTGTTTATCTCATGCACAGGATGGAGAGTCAAGTGCCAAAAACCGACACAGCAGTGACGTCTCAAGTGCCTTTTTGTCCCACTGCTAGGCGGCTCTCGATGTTTTTGCCAAGTCGGGGGTATCTCAGGTAGGGGGCGATGACCTCGTTTTTGTGTCCACCAGTTCCGTCATAGGTGATGGAAACGACGGGAACTCCAGTGGATTGTTCAATCCTTGTTTTCATGGCCTCGGTTATGAGCGAGGCGCAGCAGAGGGCGGGACTGGCCTGAACCAGCAATGATACATCCGAGTAGTGCTTCATAATGTAATGGATCTTCAAGATGTTGTCCATCGACTCCCCGGTATTCTCGACGGAAATATTATATCTTGCAAGGATCTCTGCCGGTTCATCGTCATAGCTGTGTTCCGGTTGGTCGAGTATTCGGCCAAGGATTTTCGAGTAGTTTTTTTCCATGGCGCTCATGGCCATCAGTAGCGCCTTGCCGGTCAAAAAATCCAAATACTTGCCCTCGTTAAACCATTTGCGGAAATAGCTGGCGGCAATCATTTTGGCGTATTCGTTATACGGGGTGGTGACTACTTCTCCACCGGCGGCCTCTATGTAGGCGATCAAATCCTGGTTCATCACGCGGTTGTCGCGGGAATAGAGGTCGCCGAAGATCGCTACCTTGGGGCGGGGGCTACCGGCGATTTCAATCCACTCGAACTGGGAGACAATCTCGATGAGGGTCATTTCGATGGGACGTTTGCCCATAAAGGCATCGGCGAGAACCTTGATGCTTTTGCTGAGGATTTTGTCGGTCCTGCCTTTTTTCGTTTCATAGGGGCGGATTTTACACACCACCTTCTGCAGCATTCCTCCAAGCATGTAGGCAAAATAGGCATTTTTGGCAGCTCTCATGGAGATGTCCGAGAAAGTGATATCTCCCTGGTAGATGGAAATATGCTCCATGCCGCCACCCTGTTCGATAAAGATCTGGCTGATATGATGGGGATAGAGTCGAATGTTGCAGCCGAGATACGATCGGTTGAGCCAGAGGACGCAATTGGCAGGATTAAGACCGTTTTTTCTTATGAAAACCATGCAGGACTCGGCAATGGCGTTCAAAGGAATGCATTGTCCCGAATTGTGGCGCAGGCTTTGGCGGATGGTCTGGTCGGTCTCTTCGAGGAGATAGGCGTCATACCCCTCGCGCTTCAGGGTGGCGGTTAAGAGACTGCAGGTAATGTGGTCCCAGTTGGGAAAGAGGACATGCTTTCCGGCAAGAGAGCCAGCTGGTTTCGGGTTGAGACCCAGGTAGGTGATTGGTTGCGGCAGCGGCATGAGTTGTTGATCGTGATGGTTTGTAAAAGCCCGGATGGCCGCCTCTATCCGGGTTTCATAGCCGACACTCGAATCATGCTCGTCGAGTGTAAGAATGAGATACGGCTTGCCGTGAAGGTCCATGATTTTTTTGAAATAGTCAACGGCAAAGGAGTCGGGAGAGCATTTGAAGGAAGTCACAAAAACCGGATAAACACCAGGGCTGGCGGCAATAACCTCGGCAGCTTCAAGGATTTTCGCAGCATATTCCCAATGAATTTCATTGAGCAGCGGTTGTAGGGCGGCAATATCCTCGGCACTGTAGCTGAGCATATCCTGGAAATAAGTGTCGATGCCGAGATTTCTAAAAATTCCGGGAATATTGCTGTTGAGCCCTGGGGAGAGCAGGGTATAGGGGCGACCGACAAAAACAACGCTTATGTCGGACTCGGCCTTGGTGGCCATTCGCGCTGTGAAAAGGTCACGCAGTTTTTGCCGGTATTCCCGATCAAATTCAACGGCCCGGTCATAGGCGGAGGCAACCTCAAAGAAGTTCCATTTTCCCGGCGCGATGCTCTGCAGCATTCTGTAGAGTTGCATTTTAGTGTGGAACGGGGTGTACAAATACTTGATCACCGGCCGGAGGAAACGCCCTTCATCCTCCTCCTTCATGCCGGCGGTCAGGGCAGGCAAAAACTGGGTGTAGTAGCAGTATTGCCGACGACCATCCTTGTACTTGTTTTCCAGATAAATGGGCATAAAGACGTAGTCGGCGTGTTGGATCAGCCATCTTGCGTGACCGTGCATGGCGGCTATGGGGGCGCAAAACTCCGCCTGGCTCAGTTTTTTTCCTTCTTTCGCAGCTTTACCTGAGGCTTCTGAAGAGAGGGTGGCGATGCCCAACAGGCCAAAAAACCTTTCCCACAATTGCATGTCTTCTACCATATGGACGGCGGCGGGCAGGCCTATAACGAAAGCACTCCTTTTATCTGGTGTCTCCCTGTGAGTGCGCTTCAATCGATTTCTCTCACGCAGCAAATCGAGAGCTGTGGTTTTTTTGGCTAAATAGGTTTGGTCTTCATAGTCGCGGCCG
>JAHJLI010000061.1 GCA_018821785.1 Pseudomonadota bacterium | reverse complement strand
TAGAGACCTTTTGGTATTTTACCTACGTGCTCAGTTTTGTTGGAAATTCGGCTATTGCCTTGCCACACCATCAGTTGAGGGCGGTCTCTTGGTTATCGTGTAAATCACTTCAACCTGCTTTTGCGACTGATCCACCAGCTTTAAAGATGAAGGCAGCAAGACGATATTAATAGTTGTTTTGCCATCAGTGGTGAGAGTATCCAAAGGAATTTTTTCCGTATAAATGGTTCGAGTGTCCTTGAGTGTCAGGTTTCCACCTACTACCTTTACCGTATCAGGAACTGTTTGCGCTTTCTGCATTATGAGACCAGCAGGCAGCTTGCCGATCCAATCCGGCTGAATGGGCAGCTTTTTCTGAACCGGTACATCAAGCATTACATCAAGTGTTTGCGGCTCTAATTGTTTGAGTTCAATACCCGGTGGCAAAACGATACCATCTCTCGTAACGGGGATTTTATTGTTGCCCGCCACAGCATTTGCCAGGTTGAGTTTGACCTTCAACTGATCAGGATTGACAGACCTTATGAGCGATCCCGACCCGCTGATCTGAAGCTTGACACTGCTCGCCGAGGCGGCATAAATTTCCAGGTTCGATGCCCGGTTAATGAACTCTACCGGCACGTCCAACGTTGCCAAAGTTTCAAATCCCCGAGCAAAACTGAACCAGATGCCGGCAATAAAAACGAGACAAATGGTAGCTGCAATGCTCAGTTCAACCTTTTGTTTCCCGACTCCTTGCGCAGCAGTTACCGTGCCTGTGTGGTCACGCAGTACCTGCTTCAATGCAATATTGTCTTTAATAGAGATGATTGAATTGTCTTTAAAAACCGTCACCTCACCGCGCTCCTCGGACACCACAATTATCAGAGCATCGGTCTGCTCAGCCAGTCCGGCTGCGGCACGATGCCGAGTACCGAAATGAGACGGCAGATCGCTATTTTTTGAGAGAGGAAGAATGGCTGCTACTTTCACGATCTGATTTCCCTGGATTACCACAGCACCGTCATGTACAGGAGTGCCATGCCAGAAAATGCTCAGCAACATTTCTCGCGAGAGTGTCCCCTGCCAAAGAACACCACCGTGAACCACCTCGTCGATGCCTTTTTTGAGGGGCAAAACAATCAGCGCGCCTAATCCTCGGCTGGCCAACTCGAAGACGCCTTCGGCAATGATTTCTATCGGGGTCTGACTCCTACGCCCCGGAATACCCCAAAAAAATGTCTTGAGGCTGCGTACTTGGAATACACTGGAAATTTCATTACGAAAGACTATGATGACGATCAAGGTGGCTGCTGCAATAATGCCCTGAATAGCCCAGCTGGTAACAATCAGACCAATGCTCGTGGCGATTCGTTCGAAAATCCAGAGCATACTGATAGCCATGAGCATTCGAATTACATTGGTTCCCCTAAACAGGACATAGAATCTGAACAGAATATAACTGTTAAGGAGAATATCCAATATATCCTGCCATCGCATGCCGAGCAAAGATTGCACCAGGGGCTCCATAAAATCAATCCGTTATGCTGAATCGTAGTGTGGAAAGGAGCTTGCCACTTTTGTCAGTGATCTCAACATGCCACGGTCCTTTGTCGGCATCTCTCAGCTGCATGCTTGAGGATGACGACCAACCGGGAGGATTGACAGTGAACTGTTTCGCAGAAATGAGGGTTCCTCTATGATACCATTTATGATGGATAATCGTTTTTGTCGGCACCGGGTCGAATTTGGTAAAACAGGATATCCGCTCCAGGTCGATGGAAAAAACGACAGCCTCATTGACTGGTGCAAATTTCTCTATGGATCCGCACATAACGGCTTTGACCAGGGTCGGTTCTTCAGAGAGAGGGGAGACCTCCTGGGGCCACACGGCGCCGGGAAAAACGAGCAAGACAGCCAGCATAATGATGGACCGCATTGTACTGTTTATCATTTTCATATCACTTCAGTTGCATATCTGTGTTTATTTAATAAAAACAAATCCTCGCCAGGAGGATTCCCAGCAAATCCCATATCGTATAATACATAACAAAATTAACAGCCTGCATAACATTAAGCTTAATGTAACCATTGCTAATGAAACAAACAGCCCTTCTGCGAGAATGCTATCCATTAAAGGTATACAGGCAACCCGGAGACAATTATGCAACAGTACAACGTGGGCGAAAATAATTTCAGACCTGATACTCCGGGGATTGGGCAGTAACACACAAGTTCGTGGGTACAGGTTATTTATTGATGCTACAACACGATGTATGTCCTATGGGTCTGCTTGATTCGCAGCCACACTCGTGGTCCTCCCTCCATGGCGGAGTGAAATCGAAATAGTTGTAGATGCATTCTCCCCAGAGTGTGTCTGAGAAATCAGGCCATTTTTCATTTTCGTCAAATCCAGGAGCGTTTGTCAGCTTCTCCTTGTCCACGTTAATAATGAGCTTGTTTTCAATCCCTGAGAATTCGAAGGCACCCCAGGGGATAGCAAACAGCTTGTTGCCTAAGCCCAGAAAACCACCGAAATTTAGAACTGCATATGTCACGCGGTTGTTTTTGGCGTCAATCACCAAATCGAGGATCTTTCCCATATTCTCACTCTGACGGTTGACTACGGATTCACCGATGATCTTCGATGCCCGAACAGAACCGTACATGGCTATTGGTTTCTCGGTTGTTTCTTGCATGAAACACTCCTTTTGTTTGGTTTTTCTATCCTTGGCTGAAGACTGGTCTTTCTGGCTATTCATTTTTTGTTATTCAATTCTTGTGCCTGGCGGCACATTTTCTTTAACATTCAATCTATCTAAATGATATTATAGAATATATATCTGCAACTGAAAGGATAAGGGTTGTCAGTATCGATCACATAAAAAGGTTACACTTGACCTGTGGTTACATATGACCCTCGTTTTTGATTTCGCCTAAATCCGAAAGTACGGGTTGCAACAAACGATCGACTCATGGAACCAATGTTCGTATAAACATGTATATTTCTGGGTAGTTGAAGCAAGAACAACATCAAGTGACATCAAAAAAATGATTTTTGGGGGTTATATACGACCACTGGTAATATGCGACCTTTCTATAATAGTGCTCCGGAATTGCAATGCCACTATCACTCAGGTTATTTTCCATTCAATATCAGAATGTTATTGACATCTTAGCGAATATTTCCATGGTTGGCACGGGGATTGATATGTACCCAGGGAAAGGAAATACTTTTGAAAAATTTTCCCTCAGCCCGATGGGGTTTCCACTTGTACCACTGACTGGATTCCCTGGCACGGAAGATGGAAAGATACCGGTAGGAGTCACGGAAAATTGAGAATCCATCGAACGAAAAACTGGTAGAATAAGACAAGGGTCATAGCTCAGGTTTCGAAATGGATTCATCGTAATATATGTTTTAATATAAGCATATTACAGACATTCTGCACAACAAACATTTATTCCCAAAGGAGCGAAACCATGGGAGATAAGGGCGGTAAAAAAGGCAAAAACAAACACCAAAAACAAGAGCATGAAAAACAAAAACAAAAAGATAAAGAAAAAATTGATAAACAACCGAAAGCGAAGGCTTGACAGATATCGCTGCATTAATGCTCGTGATGAACAGACCACTTTCCTTTCCATAGTCAAAAGGGAAAATAGCCGCCTATCAAGCGTCTTAAGAGAAGATCAGTTCATCACTTCGTATTTCATCACGTCCAATGCCATCGAAATCAACAATAAAGGTTTTTTATGAATGACAATCCACTGGAAATTTTATCACCTAAAGAGTGTACAATTAGAATTCTTGAACTCAGCGGGGTGGCATTTGAACCTGCTATCGCTGCTGACCTCTGGTTAAATATTTTAAAACATAAATGGCTTCTCTCAGAAAAACTCGAACGAGATGTCGGTCTACGAACTGCCTGCATCGATTTTCTGGAAAATTTAGAGCAGGTCCCTGATGAAAACACAAATCCTCCACGCGGAAATTTTTTGAAGGAGATGGGGGCTCAAACAATCAGTGGAGATCTATGGGATACCATTTCCGACTCTCAACCCCCGAAACAGCTGGTTCAACGCAGAATTATCCAACCCCTCATGGAGGAAGGCCTTTCACTAAAACACGGAGTTGTGCCTCCTAAGGCAATTGTTTTTTTTGGACCGCCTGGCACCGGGAAAACCCATTTTGTCAAAGCCATCGCCGGCGTCTTATCATGGCGATACATAGAGGTAGTACCCAGCATGCTCATGGCAGACGGGGTAGAGAAGATAGGCGCCAACTTGCGGAATGTAATGGAAGAGGCAAGAAACCTTAACGAAGTGGTGCTCTTTATTGATGAATTCGAAGAGATCGCTGGCAGTCGTGACATGGCTGATCGGATTGACAAGTCTATTACCAACGAGTTTCTCAAACAAATTCCTTTGCTCAAAGAGCGGCAGAACAAAATTCTGCTTGTCTGCGCCACCAATTACATCCGAGATTTGGATGCCGCAATGCTTCGCCCTGGTAGGTTCGACTGTATTATTCCGGTTGGCGGTTTGGATAATGATGGAAGAGCAACAATTCTCAGACATTATCTATCAAAGCTCAATACAGGACAAGTCGACCTCAATAGCTTGGTCAAAATGACATCGGGTTTCACCCCGGCAGATATTGAATACCTTTTCCAGCAGGTTGCCCATTATGCTTTTGAGCAGGAGCTTGCCAGTAAAAATGACTTCCTTGTAACTACGGAGACATTTATTCACGTCGCACCAACAGTTCAACCTTCTTTAAGCAGAGAAGTGCTTGAAGAGTTCGAAAAGGATCGCATCAGTTATGCACGAGTCTAACTCCTCACACCCTCAACACCGAGGCAATTGAAGAAAGGAGCAAAGTAGATGACAGTCATACTCTGCAACACTCTCATTCATATATACCATCGAAAATCATGACCCTGAAAACGGTCAAATATAACCTTCGGTCAAATACAACCACTCCCCGCGGCCCGAACAAGAGCTCAGTAATCATACTGACTTACATATAATCACATTATATCTGTATGTTAGGTCGATTTGCAGTGGAAACAAAAACCTGGCACAACGATTGCTTTTATTAAGGTGTCACAGGAACTCCTGGAATTTACAATATCGAGGGGTAAGAGATTTTTATGATGCATTTGGAGGATAAGCCATGAAACAATCAAAGCTTTTTTCCGCGGTATTACTCGTTATCATGTTGGCATTTTTTGCTGGATGTGCATCGACACCCAACAAGGAAGGGACAGGGGAATATATCGATGACACGGTACTCACAACAAAGGTCAAAACAGCAATTTTAGGAGAGAAAACTCTGAGTTCTGCAGAGGTTAACGTTGAAACCTATAAAGGTGTCGTTCAACTGAGCGGATTCGTAAAATCGGCTGCCGACATTAACAAGGCCATCGATGTTGCAAGCAAAGTCCCGGGAGTAAAGTCAGTCAAGAATGACATGCGGCTTAAATAATGAGGAATCGCCCCTGAACTCGATGTCCAGGGGCGAACACAAATGGTTGCGACAGAAAATCTTGTCACAAAAACCAAACTAGAAATAGCATCAGCCTGACTTTTTATTAGATTCAATCGATCTCAACAAAAGGAGAAACAAAATGCTCGAAACACTCGCAATCATATTAATTATTCTCTGGATACTTGGTCTCGTCTCTTCATACACCATGGGCGGACTCATTCACGTCCTCTTGGTTATCGCGGTGGTAGTGATTCTGGTTCGTGTCATTCAAGGTCGACGCCTGTAATCCTTTTTTGAAGGGTTTCTCCATCGGCAAAAGGATAGCCATTATGAGCACTCAAGAAGTCACCAGAAAGGAAATAGAAGCAGAATTGAAACATATACAGGAAAAGTTGACTGCGGTTAGGACTCAGGTTAAGAACTCTGCCACCGATACTCAGATCATCTACGTCGAGCAAATTGAAACGCTTGAAAAGCAAATGGACACCTCAAAAACCAAGCTGACAACACTGGATGAAACCTGCAAAGATCCTTTGGAAAAATTTGTAGGCGGTGTGAGTATTTGTTTGAATGCATTTAGAAGTGCTGTTCGAGATACCGCAGCCAAGCTAAAAAATTAAAAGAAAGGAATAAGGAGATATATCATGAGCAAGAAAGATGCCTTCTTGAAAAAAATAAATAACGATCTTAAAGCAGTGCAGATCAGATTCAACGAGTACAAGGTTCAGGCAAATCGTTTGCAGATCGAAGACCAGAACAAACAGCAGGCCAAATACTTTGCAGATCTCGAGAGGAAAGTAATTGCCACGAAAGCTAAACTCAAGGAATTGGGTGAGGCCGATGATGACACCTGGGAACTTCTCGCGGACGGAGTAGTAAATACCTGGACCGATTTACAGTCAACGTTAGAAGATACCGTCACCACGTTTAATGAATCCTAACATATTTACACATCCAACTAAGAAGAAATTCACAAAAAGCTGTAAAGTCTGTTTTTCCTGGCGGACGGAGAACAAAATCGTACGAAAAATCATAATCGCATTTCCGGATAAATGCTCACCCTTGGTTGGGACCTTACTGAAAAGCAATCTTCCGGGTGACGGTGCCAAAATGGAATTGCGATGCGTCAAACGCATATGTCGAGTATAAAAGTTCTGCTTTGAAAATGATAGGGGGTCAGGCAATTAAGCTTTTAAAGTGTAGTATTATCGTGTCACAAAGTATTGATACAAAGATGTTGAAAAAATGCCTGATTTCAATTGTATGATATGCAATATCAATAGGTTGCTCATCTGAAGGCGTTATTCCCTCCGGGTGTACCAAAAAATTCAAGGGGCTAATTAGAATTATTAACTGGTTAGCCCCTTTATTTTAGAATTTTATCCGCTTGAATTTGGTTTCTCTCTGTTTTTTACATAACTTTTTAGTATCAGCAAAATTGTCGGGTTAAGTGTAGCGTCGCGAAGAATGAAGCCACCTTTTTCAACCACCTCACTTTCATCAATTAAGGCTCATCGCTTTTTCCGGGCAGATCTCTTGACAACAAAAACAAGCAATACATGTACCGGAATCCACCACGGGAATGTCCTCTTGCATGGTAAGTGCGGATACCGGACAATGTTCTATACAGGCACCACAGGCAGTGCAGAGCTCCAGATCGGCTTGAGGTTTTACATAGGCCTTGGCATTCATGAATTGCTGAATGGTCTTGTTGCCGGCAATGGCCTCGCCGCCTAATGGTGGAAGCTTGAAGTCAGGAAGAATCCTCATCACCCCATCGATATGAATCATCTGTGAGTCGAAATCACCAAGACCAAGGGCCTTTGCCTTTTGCAGAAAACGCAGACGGCCAGGATCAACACCCATCATTCGTGCAACCACCCCATCCAAAGCGACTGCATTGTCTGCAGCAAGAATCAAACCGATCTCCCTCAATTCAGGAGAAGCCGGACCATTTCCCTCCATACCAACCACTGCATCCATTATGAAAAAATCTGGGACTCGCAGGCGAAAGACCTCGACGATTACCTCGTGAAAGCGCTGGGGTGTGCCGGCAATCTGGTGTAATCGTGCTTTCTGGGCTCCGGGCAGGATGCCATAGCTGTTTTTAATGGCCCCGGTCATGACGGTAAGGCCATGAGTTTTAAATTTCGGTAAGCTGATGAAAATATCAGCATCCATGATTTCTTTTGAAACCCCTACCTCACGCATGAAATCAGGATTAAAGGCCAGGTTTCGTGTTGTATCGCCAAGGTTTTTGTAATACCCTTTTGCCGCCGCCATTAAGCCCGTTTGTTCAAAGCTCTTTTCATTGTCGCCGTAGTTAAACAAACCTGGATTATCTCCAACAATGATCTCAAGTGGAGACATCTCCTCAACTTTTTCGACCACCGCTCGTAGCAAGGCTGGGTTCGTCACAATATGCTCTTCCGCTTTCGACGTTCGGAGAACGTTAGGCTTGATCACTACTTTTTTCCCGGCAATATCCTGAGGGAAAAGCTCAAAGGCCCTATTGACAGCCTCTCGGCAGTTCTCATATGTTGCCGGATGTATCATGACATTATGCATATTACCTCCTTTCTACCCTTCAACATTCGTGTGTTATACTTTTTCATAACCGCTTTTTGTGAAAAGCGCTTACCTTCCGTGACCACCAGGAATGGCATGGATTTATCTTTTCGTTGCGTATCCGATTTTCATGCATGCCACCCCTGCAATAGTCAATAACTGCAAACCATTGAGTATAAAAAACTATCGCTTAATTGAGAATATGCCTAATTGCAATATCTCGCGCATCTCGAACACCATTCATACGACAATATTTTTCTTAAAAGAACAGAATATTAATTGAGTGTCCAGTTTTAGCAGCACTGCCCTTTTCGATAGTTCAGATTTGCGTTCCGGAAGTACAGAAAAATTCCTCTTCACAAACAAGAGATGTAGGGGTTGCGCACATCAACAAAACGCAAAAAGCGCCTACAATCATATGATTGTAGGCGCTTGAACTTACTGTGGTACACCAGGACGGATTCGAACCGCCGACCCCCTGATTCGTAGTCAGATACTCTATCCAGCTGAGCTACTGGTGCTTTAACGAGTTGCTATATACCCCAGATTGATTGCTAACTCAAGCCTGTTTTTTTTCTTTCACCTCTTTTTCCGCCTTATGAAAGAGAAGGTCATTGTCCATCGGTTTCATGTCCGGTCGAGCATTAATGACAATTTCGACTTCGTATCTTTTTTCCATTTCGTGGAGTTCAGACCTTTTGTTATTGAGAAGGTATGACGCCACGTCAATCGGAAAATGACATTCGATTTGCCCCACGCCTTTTCGGCTAGCACCGGTTTGAATACGCCTCAGATAATAAAGAGAGAGGGTTTCAACCGATCTGACAGTTCCTCGACCTTTGCAATGTTCGCAACGTCGATAATTTCCAGCTTCAATGGGGGCACCAAGCTTTTGCCGGGAAATCTGCATCAGCCCAAATTTGGATATTCGACTGAAATCGACCTTAGCTTTGTCTTTTTTCATCGAATCTTTAAGCTTCTTTTCGACAGCCATTATGTGTTTGCGATTACGCATATCGATAAAATCGACAACGATCAAACCACCAAGATCCCTGAGACGAAGCTGCCTGGCAAGTTCTGCTGCCGCTTCCATGTTCGCCTGGAAAATCGAGGCTTCAAAATTCTTCCCCTTGGAAGTGGAACCGGAGTTGACGTCTATTGCCACTAAAGCCTCTGTCGGATTAATAACAATTGAACCACCAGAAGGCAGACTGACTTGAGGCTGATAAATCGACTCAATCTGATCTTCAATACTGTATTGATTGAAAATCGGTCGAGCTCCTTGATGCAGGCGAACCTTGACATTTCTCTGCTTCTCCGGCAGCATCTCAACAAAGGTTTTTACCTGTTCAAGAGCAGTCCGATCATCAACCAAAATTTCCTCAATAGAAGGGTCAAAATGTTCTCGGAGAAATCTAAGCACACTCTCCTGATCTTCATAAACCAGGCCAACGCCTTTCAATTCCTGTCCTTTTCTTTTAATTTCTTCCCAAAGATTCATAAGATATTTAACATCACGGGACAGGGCTTCCTCATTGATATCAACACTGGCGGTACGGACAATCCAGCCAATCCCCTCCGGCAAATCGATGGAATTCATTGCTCCCCTCAACTGGGATCTTTTCTCCTCGCCGGAAATTCTCCTGGAGATACCGGAGGAATCGGAACCGGGCATTAATACAACGCATCTACCGGGGATGGAAAGGTAAGTGGTCATGTTGGCCCCTTTTTTCCCCACCTCTTCTTTAACCACCTGGGCCAGAATTTCTTGTCCCTTTTCGATCACATCAGTAATGTTGAGTTTTTTCCACTGGTGAGTCTCAACGAGATGGCGTATCTCATTGCTCAGTTCCTGTCTATAATATTCGGGATGAATTTCGCTAAATGGCAGAAACCCATTCTTTTCAGTTCCGTAGTCAACAAACGCTGCCTGCAGACTGGGCTCTATTGCCACTATTCGTGCCTTGTAGATATTATTTTTGGTCTGAGTTCTAGATATTGTTGAAACATGTATAGATTCAAGTCTTCCGTCTTCAAGCAGTGCCAACCGGCATTCTTCCGGCTCTTCTGCGTTGATTAAAAGCTTGCAGACTCTTTTTACTTCTTCATGGGGTGTTTCCTCTACCGGCTCGTCTTCTTCCGGTTCCTCGTCCATCAAGTCATCTTCATCAAATGTTTCGTCACCATAATTTTCGTCTGCACTGCCTTGCTTATGTCTGCCCGAAACAACATGACCATCAGGACCAGGCTCCTCTTGGCTAATATTTTCTGTTCCCTGACTAGATTCTTCGGGCAAGACCGGCTTTTTACTACCTCTTCTGCCTCTTCTTCCGCGACCACTCTTAGCTGGTCGCCGGTTGCGTGGCCCACTTTCCTCCTCAACTTTGGCCACTACATCAAGTAATTCGGCAGTTTCCCCGCCTCCAGCATTTTTTTCGCCAGGATCTTCAACATTTTCCTCGGACTTGATTTTTTTTATCCCTTGACGTTTTCTGGGCGGTCTTTTCCTGCCGGATTTTACCGGCAATGGTTCTACGACCTGTTCCTGTCCACTCGCCTGGTCGCTGCTCAACACTATTGTCTCGGCAGTTACAGGTGGTAAGACCGATTGGTTTGCCTCCGGCTGCTTTGCAAGCGACCTTTTCGGGCGCGGAGATCTTTTCCTTGCTGGAGCTTTTTTTGTCTCAATTGTTTCCAAGGCAACCTGAGGAGCCTCAGCTGTTGTTGTACTCTTCCACCATGCACCAGTTGTTGCTTTTATCTGAACAATCTTTTTTTCAGTATCATTCTCTTTTGAATCATTCTCTTTATTTTCGGCCATATTCACCTCTTCTTCCGTTACCAACATTTCGAAGATATCCGGAACATTTTTGTTGTAATTATACACATTGCAGCCGCATAAATTGGCCCAACAATGCAACAATCACCGCTTTTTTGTTTTCCAAATCTGCCGGCACGCATTCCGCAAGGTCAATTTCAGCCGGTGGCTGCAAAGATTATGTTGCAGACCACAACTCATGCAAGGTGGTAACAGGCTGAAAATGCGCTAACTTGCTGAACCCATGCCTCAATTTTGATTATTGGAACGATCGGGTTATTTCACCATTTGCCGCGAAATACCCATTGTCCCCAGGACATGCTGGTTTTCATCACAGCGGGGATTAATCCATACATCTCCCCCGAAACACTAGTACTGTCAATTGCAATGAAACACAAATACTATTTGGTTTCAGAAACATGCTGAAGTTTGTTCTTCGTAACTTTCCTTTGAAATGATGTCCTTTTAGATCTTTCTCGTGATTATGTTTTCCCTAATTATTTGGGAAAGATGTTTGATACTTTCAGTGACCAGTCACATGACTTTAAACTTGACAGTGTCCTCTGAGAATCGTACATTCCGAGACTTAAGGCCTCTCAAAAATCGGCATCCAACTTTGCCTGCACTACCAGGCATACATGCAGTTATGAATTTTCACCAGGATTTGTTATGTTACGACTCTCTTTGGTAATCCGAAAGGTGTTTACTGTCGCCACAATAATCTCTCCCAAGGAGTCTATCGTGTCCCTCCTCCTGCCTCAATTTTCCCATCTGCGCCTGGTTTTCTTCCTACTCTCTTTCCAGCTGGTCATCGGGATACCCCAAGACGTTTTGGGGGAAAAGGTAGCTACAGAAAAGTGGAATATTTCCGCGGACAAAGTTGTCCGTTATGAGAATCCGAATAGTATTGTTGCCCAAGGCAATGTCGTTCTCGAGAAAAATGAAAAAGTGGCGCCTACACCTCGGATAGCTACAAATACTACTTCATGGGCAGAACTTCTTGAAGAGCAAGTCAAACCACCGGTAGTTCGTGCCGACCAAGTCGAGAAAATCAATACTCCCCAATACCGTACAACGGTCACCATTAAGTCCGATTGGATGGTCTATGATGTAGAGCTCGAATCAATAAAAGCCAAAGGCAATGTTCAGATAAACACAAGTGAAGAACAACTCTTCGCCAAGGAAGTAACTCTCAATCTCAGCAAAGAGACCGGGAAATTTACTGATGCAACTATTTTGCGGAACGAACTGTCGTTGCACCTTGAAGGGAAAACTATCGAAAAAACCGGATTTGACACCTATCGTATTGACGACGGCTGGATAATAACCTGTAAGCTTGAGGATGGCCAAACTCCTCCTTGGAGCTTCTCCAGCGCAAAGACCGAAATCAGACAGGGTGGATATGCAGTTCTCACACATGCACGATTCAATATCAAGAATGTGCCGATCTTCTACTCCCCGTATATGATTTTGCCGGCAAAAAATACCCGCCAGAGCGGTTTTCTTTACCCCTATTTTTCCACTTCGAAAGTCAGCGGAATTGGCCTCAATCTTCCATTTTTCCTCAATATTTCCGACTCTGCTGATGTCACTTTTTTTCCCGAATTCTATTTCGACCGCGGTTTCATGCCAGGCGCCGAATTTCGCTATGTTTCTAGTACAACCGACAAAGGAATGTTCACCGCAAGTTTTCTCGATGACCAACTCTCAGATCCGTCCCAGACTGAATACTACAGCGATACCAATTACACCCACGACAACAGTGACAGATACTGGCTTCGTGGTAAAGCCGACTATACATTGGGGGATGGATGGCAATCCCGCCTCGATCTAGATATAGTGTCAGACCAGGACTATCTGAGTGAATTTAATTCCGGCGTTACCGGTTTCAGAAAAACATACGCCAACTATATTCAAGCCTTTGGCCGCGGGTTCCAAAATCAAACCGATTACAATCGCCAGAATTCTTTAAAAACTCTTCGCAGCCTGAAAGGCATGTCATTTGAGGCAAATCTGCTGGCAATAAATGAGGCTAACACCAATGCCAGTGACTCATACACCCCATTGTGGAAATTGCCCGGAGTTGGTTTTTCCGGAACATTACCTCTATGGGAAACCAAGAATTATTTTATATGGAATACCAGCTATGTCAATTACTGGCGAAAAGACGGTACCGGTGGACACCGAGTAGATCTCAAGCCCGGCATTTCCGCTCCAATCCCTGTCAGCCCCTACCTGGAAACCTTGGCGCAAGTAACCCTACGTGAGACTTTTTATTATATCCAAACCTATGGTGATGCTGAATGGGAAAAGGATGATGTCCAGAACAGAGTTTTACCGGAATATAAAATCGAGGTAGCAACGACCCTTGAAAGGGATTTTCTCACTGGAGAAGGCAAATTAGATGGTTTTACCCATCAGGTGCGACCGTTCATCAAGTATGACCATGTCCCAGGACTCGACCAGACACGGTATCCCCAATGGGACGATGTTGATCTAATTAACGTTAGAAATGGTATTACTTACGGTATGGACAATTTTTTAAACGCGTTATCGTCAGAAGGCGATAAAAAAGGAACGGTATGGGATGCCGCCACCTTACGAGTGGAACAAGCCTGGGATCTGCGTAAAGATCCATCGGATGAACCCCTATCGGCGATTTTCTCAAAACTTGGCTGGGCTCCTTTTCCTACTGCAAGGATCACTTATAAAAACTCTTACGACATCTATGATAGTGCCTTCACTAGTCACACTTTCGGTGGCGTATACCAGAACAGCCGTGGGGATCAATTTGGCCTTGATTACAGTTTCAAGGATAAAAGCTACAGGGAACTGAACGACTTCAATTCATTTGGGTTACTAGAGGACATAAAACAGATTAACGCAAACTTCCGCTCACCTTTGCCGTTTATCAGCAGTTGGGTCGCTGGAGGCAAGATTGAACATTCTTTATCACAAGACGAAACGATAAACGCCAACGGCTCCCTTACTTACATGGCGAATTGCTGGTCACTGACATTTGAGACGCAGTACACACCGGTCGACACATCGTTTGTCGTGTTATTTAATCTGGCAAACATCGGTGCCCCGTTTGGAGTTTCTCTTCTTAACTAGCCCCGACAAACTGGATACGCACCTGCACGAGATTCTTTCTCCCCCCACACAAAAGGTGGGAAGTACCTGCGAAACGCAAATTAGTTTCTAAGGTACTCAAGAGTTCCGAACATCGACCGGTCTATTGGCAAGAATGGAACATCAAGTGATTTCGGTTGAGGAGCCGTCTGGCCCATCATGTACTATGACATCTTCAACGGCGATGCTGATGGAATTTTTTCTCTTCATCAGTATCGCCTGCATAGTCCGGAACCCAGTACATATTTGCTCACTGGAGTTAAAAGGGATACGTGTTTACTCTCACAACTTGAAAATCTCCACAACTGTTGCCTGACCGTATTCGACGTCTCCCTCGACAGCAACCGCACGTCTCTGCTCAGGCTTTTACAACAAGACAACAAGGTGACCTACTTTGACCATCATTTTGCCGGTAAGCCAATGAACACGTCGGCATTGCAGGCGCACATCGACACCGATCCAGCAATCTGCACTTCACTCATCGTCAACAGAGTTCTCCATGACCAACTTGGGCTCTGGGCCATCTGCGGAGCCTTTGGCGACAATCTCCACGAACCTGCCACGAAGCTGGCAAAAACTTTTCACCTCAGTGAAGAACAAACCGGTCTCTTGCGGCAGCTCGGTGAATTGTTTAATTACAATAGCTACGGCTCAACTCTCGATGATCTTCTTTTCCATCCACTGGATCTCTATGAGGCGATAAAACCATACTCCGATCCTTTCGAATATCTCGTTGATTCTCAACACATTGGCGCATTACAAGCAGCATTCCAAGCAGATATAGCCTTGGCGATGCAAGAGCAGGAGTTGGGAACACAAGGGATAAACAGGGTCTACCATCTGCCAAACAGGCCATGGGCCAGGCGGATTGTAGGAGTTTTCTCCAATCTCCGAGCAAGAGAGCGTACAGATGCTGCACATGCCATTATCATAGATAACCAGGACGGAACATTGCGGATCAGCGTCCGTGCCCCTCTTAAGGATCGTCGATATGCCAACACCCTTTGTAATCTCTATCCCACAGGCGGTGGCCGTGCAGCTGCAGCTGGAATTAATAGCCTGCCGAAGGAGCTGCTCGACCAGTTTATCAACACCTTTCAATCGTTTTACTCTCGACAATGACCATTCGCCTTCCTTCTCACTTGGCTGGTGAAATGTCCCTAATCAGCCGTTACCTTCAGTATCTATTGTCTGGACTCTTTTTTTCATCACTTCTCATCTTTGCTCTCCCTTTCACTGTTTATCCTGCTGAGTCCGCGCCACTTGCAGCCGATCTTGTTACCGATGACCAGCCTATCGATGTTTCCGATGCGACTTACCAGGATCTCTTTAGCGAGTTGCAGGAACAGTATCATTTTACCACCCCCCAACTTCATCTGCTCTTTGCCGATCTCCGCATCGATCGGAAAGTACTCCAACTTATGGATCGACAGGGAGAAGCTAAACCATACTATCAATATCGGTCCCTTTTCATCACACCCATGATCATTGCCGTCGGGAAACAACAACTGGCCATGCATCAGTCCCTCTTCGATCGCATTGAATCCGAATTCCAGGTCGACAGGGAAGTCATTGTGGCAATATGGGCAATTGAATCCAGGTTCGGAACCAATCAGGGCGGTTTCAATTTGTTTCAAACACTCAATACTCTTTTCGCAGCCTATCCGAGAAGATCTTCATTTTATCGCAAAGAACTGATCAATTTCCTCATCCTCTGCCGAAACAATGGGCTCGACCCACTGAGCATAAAAGGCTCCTATGCAGGTGCCTTTGGCCAAGCTCAGTTTATGCCTTCCAGCTTCAACCAATATGCTGTGGATTTTGACGGTGACAAAAGCCCTGATCTCATCAACTCGCCTCCTGACATTTTTGCATCGATTGCCAATTATCTTCGTAATTTTGGATGGATATTTAAATCCCCATTGTATGCAGAGCTTGGCAGTGAACTTCACTCTGAAATCCTCATCCAAACGTATAACGAGGGAAGAAAAGGTCGGTTAGATTGGCATCAACTGGCGTCACTTCAAAATGTTGCACTTCCTCGACCACCAAAAGACGCACCACTTTCAATTATCGGACTGGAGCAGGCACCACAAGATGGGAGAGAAATGCGTTTCGTCGCTGGATATCCAAACATGCAGGCCATAAATGAGTATAATCACAGCAACAAATATGCTATGGCTGTTGCTGAAATGACCATAACATTTAAAAACTAGCTTATACATGGCCAATGGTTAGCAAGGTCCATCTGAACTTTTTCGCGCTGTTCTTGTTGCTTGCTGCAACAGGCTGCCTTCTAACCTACCTTTATGTCAGCAAAGACAGCTACCAACCTCTCCACCAATTGAGGAACGACGAACCACCCTCCTTTGCCGACGATATGGACCGAACCTCGTTAATCGAATGCACCCGCAGCCATATCTCCTACCTAAAAAGACAAGACCCTGAAAAAACCTTTAATTTTGGGACAGTAACGTACAGCAATAGCTGGCTTTTGCATTCGGTTGAAAATTTTCTGGATAAACTCAACCAGAACCCTTCTGAAGCCGAATTACAAAGCTTCATTTCCGGCAATTATCTTGTTTACCAGGCCGGCGGTCGAAAAGACCAGGGCCATCGACGCATGCTGGTGACCGGATATTACGAACCGATTTTCGAAGGAAGTCTCACGAGAACCCCACCCTTTCTTACACCCATTTATTCCCCCCCTCACTCGCTGGTAACTGTCACTGGAGCAAATGGAGAACCCCAAGTAGGCCGATACGATCATAACGGACGATTAACAGCATTTTGGAATCGCAAGGAAATCGAAACGACTTTTAAACTGTTGCAAGGCGATGAACTTGCCTTTCTCCGTGACCCTTTTGATGCCTTTCTTCTTCACGTCCAAGGATCTGGAAAAATTCAATTCCCCGACAAATCGATTCGAGCGATCCACTTTGCTGCTTCCAACGGCCTTGAATACAAAAGCATCGGAAAATTACTCGTCGATGAAAAAGCGATGACTCTTGAAGAAGTCACCATTCCAGCTATCAGAACGTATCTACAACAGCACCCGGAACAGCAGCAGCGCATCCTGCACCATAACCCCCGCTTTATTTTTTTTAACTGGAGCGAGGATGATCTGGGCCCCAAAGGGAGCAGCGGGGAGGTCCTCACTCCCGGCAGATCTATTGCTATTGACGGCACCGCCCTACCGGGGGGAGCTCTGGGGTATCTGGTGTCCCGCACTCCACGAATCGGAGAGAACGGACAGATAACTGGCTGGAGCCCATTGGCCAGGTTTGTTTTCTCTCAGGATTCCGGAGCAGCCATCAAAGGCACAGGCCGAGTCGATATTTTCTTTGGCCATGGGAAAGATGCTGAATTTTCCGCCAATCATATGAAAGAGACCGGTAAACTTTATTTTCTGGTAAAAAAACCGCCCCACACACCTCATTGATAACGGCTCAATACCCTTTTCAAGAGCTTTTTTCTTTGGCGTTACTTACTCGCCCCTTGATGAGGAAGCACTCTCATTATAAGCTACAATTATGAATATCACCAACAAGCCGTCCATCGTAACTCTTATTACTGACTTCGGCCTGCAGGATGAATATGTCGGGGTATTGAAGGGTGTTATCTTAGGACATGCCCCAGAGGCCAGGATCGTCGATATCTCTCACATCATCCCCCCTCAATCAATCAGCGCAGCATCGCGCCTTCTCAGCCGTTCCTACAGGTACTTCCCTGCTTATACAGTACATTTGGTGGTTGTCGATCCCGGTGTTGGATCTGACCGGTCAATATTGGCTATAGCCGCCGACTGCCAGTACTTCGTCGGACCGGATAACGGGGTGTTCACCTCCATTCTCAATAACGCCTCCAGCTTGGCCGTTCATCGGGTCAATACTGCCTGTGTCTTGCAAAAAGACATCAGCTCCACTTTCCACGGTCGAGACATTATGGCCCCGGTGGCAGGACGACTCGCTGTTGGATTGAATATTTCGAAGATTGGCCCGAGAATCGCACTAGAACAATGCCTTCTGCTTGAAGGAGTTGGCTGCACCCGCTTGGCCGACACCCTCCAGGGACAAGTTGTCCATATCGATGTCTTCGGCAACCTGTGCACAAATATTCACAGGAAAGACGTCGATGATTTTGCCGCAGGCCATGAAATTGCTATTGAGGTAACCAAAGACCTTATCGCTCCACTCCACAAAACATACATTTCCCAGAGCAATGGTATGGTTCTAGCTCTTTACGACAGCCATGACTATCTTGAAGTTGCCATAACCCAGGGTAACGCCGCACAGCAATTGCGCTTGGCCGTAGGAGCACAAATCGTTATTTCTCGTCGGTAACATACCGCAATCGGAGAGCGATTATGATCAAAGTGAAAAGAAAAATTTGATATTTTTCGGTTATTGACTAAACTAATTAATACGTAGGTTTTCGTTTCGTCGCGCCATTCAATCACCGATTACAGACAACCTGGGCACAATTTACAGTTTCCCGGAATCGAGCCGGAGAAACATAATTCAGGGTTGAGGAGTTACTATCATGATTTTTAAATTCCCGCTCTCTCTATTGGCAATTGTTATGGCTATTCTCGCCCCGTATTTCGCCTTTTCCTTTTCTTTTACGGAGGACGCACAAAAAGAAACTGCCGCCGAGGCGGCTGTCACCAAGAATTCTCTTGCCAAATTGCACTGTCCAAAATCCATAAAAGCCGCAAAAATCGTCACAATGATAGGTGAAATTCACCGCGATGATAGAACTGGTCTGGACGGTTTTTATGGGTCCTTTATGACTCCGAATTCCCCTGATTGGAACAGCCGGTTTGGTACGACAAAATCAGTATACGGCAACTTGGTCGATGATCTCAATGGCGGCTTTCAGCAACTCGGATTGAAAACCAACACAGCTGCTGAAATTAATGCCCAAATCGCCAGGGTTGAGCAGGAGGCTGTTCTCAACAATGACCTTGACGCGGCCGTGGCGGCTGCAGACAGGCTGAGTGCCAATTTTATGCTCAAGGGAATAATTTCCACTCGAAGCCAAATGAATAAAGTTGTCAATGTCGATGAGGTTTTTGTAACAATCAACCTTTCTCTCCTCGATCGCAACGGCACTCTCATTTCAACTGCTCAAATTAATGAGACAACATTTTCCGACGCAGACATCCTCAGCACTATCCAAAAACTTGTTAAAAATCAATCCCGTGAAATCACCTATCAGCTCTTCAAAGACTACTGCAAGGGAGGCAATTGATCAGATGAACACCAGCACGTACACATTTCATATTCATTTATGCCGAGCATTTTGTCTGCTTATTGTGGGAATAGTGTTTCTTATCCCTGGTCTCGGAAACTGCGCTGAGAAGGCAGAAACACTTATCGTCACCGCCGAGGGACTGGCAGATCCGAATGCCGAAGTTTACAAGAAAGATAAGGGCATGATGATTGATGACTTACGTCGAGATGCACAACGACAAGCCATAGAAAAGGCCGTGGGCGTTTATGTGGAAAGCAACACCCTTGTAGAAAACTACCTCCTTATAGAAGACAAGGTGCTTTCCAAATCGAAGGGCCTGATAAAACAGATACTCGAGCAGTCTTCTCCCAGACTCGGTGAGGACGGTTTGATGCATATACAGATCAAGGCGGAGGTCTTTATTTCAGAAGTAAAAACCGCCTTACAAAGCCTGTCCCGAGAAAACAGACTGAGCCTCATTAAAGAACGTGGCAACCCAACCATCTCGGTAGCCGTCGTTGTTCGTGATGCCAAACGAAGTTCTGATGACGTCCCGGAGAATTCTTCAATTGCCGACAATATTCTGAAAGAGCATTTTGTTAATTTTGGCTATCGGGTCTGGTCTGAAGCATATACTAAACTGCTGCAACAGGATGCCGGTGGAACGAAAAATAATCGACGGATTGCTGATTTTTCTGTTATCGGCGAGGCTAAATTCAAGCAGACATCGATAACCCTCAAGGCTTCAGGCATCCAGGTAACAAAGCATGTCCTTACCTCTTGGACAGTAAAATGTATCAACAACCATACGGGAGAAGAAATATATTTTAACAACAAAGTTCCGAAAAATAGGGCATGGGCTGACGAGGACCAGGCCTTGGAAGATATAGGCAAACTCATAGGCGAAGAGTTTACAAAAGATTTTTTTGAGTCACAATTGATGAAACCTTCCCAGAGATACCAGATCGAACTTGCCGGTCTGCCCGATTATGACACCGCGCTCCTCTTTAAAGATGAGTTTGTCGGCCTTCGCAACATCCTTAATGCCGAACTCATCAATTTCGAGACAAACGGACTCAGTCAGTTCGAGGTGGAATGCACCAGCAGTGGCGGAAATTTTGCTCAGATAGTAAACAGCACTATACTCAAGCCATTGAATGCCAAACTTGATGGACCTCAACTGAAACTCATGTCGCAGCACGGCAACGTGGTGAGGATCTCAATAGATGCCGGCTCTCAACCAGGATTAATTGGCAAGTCAATGCAGAATAGCCCCCCGGCATCGCTGGCCACAGCCTCCCCGGAGCGTATCAACAAACTCATCCAGGATAAGGATCTGCGCGACAAGGTCAGCCAAATGAATCCTGACCTTGAGGCGAGTAATTCAGACGCAATAAAAAATTAGGCGGTGTCACGAAATAACGTGGCCATGCTCTTCTTTTACCGACAGCTTGATGCGTAGGCCCTCATGCAGCAACCAGGCTATTTTCAGTTTTACTGCATAGTTTAACTCCCTCAAACATTCAGGAGGACTGCATTATGAAAAACCTTGTTTATGTTATTTTCTGCCTCTCTCTTATCAGCCTCTCGGGAATGCTTTCCGGCTGTGTTCCTACCAGTACCGGTGCCGGTGGGGCTGCATCCCAACAGGCTAACAAAGTTGCCGACGACAACATGTACCAACCGGTTGAATATGCCAATGCCGGCAAGCAGGGGCCAACCGTCATTGTCCTGCCTGGAAATATAAAAAGTAGCAGTGCAACTTTTACCCAGAAAGTGACACCAAACAATATTGCTGATTTTGCCGAAATTGAACTATCAAATGCCAATTTCAAGGTACTCGAGAGATCCGATCTCGGACCGATGCTTAAGGAGATCGAGTTGGCAGTTAATATGGGCTCCCCTGATGCCCTTAAAAAATTTAAAAAGGGAAAATTCAAGTCCACCAAATGGTTTATCAAACTTGACATTTTAAAGGCTGAGGAAGTGGCGGAAGCCGGACAGGGATTTGACGGCAACGCTCTTGGATCAATCATCGGTACCGTTGTCGGTGGGAGAGCCGGAGCGATCAGTGACACCGCCATCTCCTCGACACGGGCTAGCGAAAAAGCTGCGGTATGGCTTGTCGGCTTGCGCTACAAGATAATGGACGCCTCCACCTCCGAGCAGGTCTCGACCGGTTATGTTGAGAAAAAGATGGAGACTGGGAAAAAAGCTCAATCCTTTCTGGGGATATCTGGTAGTGCCTCCCAGTTGGTCACCTTGGACACCGTGGTGCAGCGCCTGGTGCAGGAAGCGGTTGCAAAGATAGACAAACAAAAATAGCCTTGAGGCAGATGCACCGAAAAAAACCGGCCATGAGGTTTCTCCAACCCCTCGGCCGGTTTTGTAAAACTATTACACATTTTTATTTTTGTTTTGCGGCCAGGTGGGCAAACCGCTGCCAGAAGTCGGGAAAAGATTTTTTTACACACTCTTCTCCATTAATTTTCACTCCGGGTATTCTGAGACCGGCCACAGCGAAGCACATGGCCATTCTGTGATCGGCATAGGTGTGAATATCAGCGCCTTTCAGGTTAACACCGCCATCACCATGAATGATCATGGCCGATTCATGTTCTTCTACCTTTACCCCTAATTTATTGAGCTCGGTTACCACCGCAGATAGACGGTCACACTCCTTGATGCGCAGGTGAGCAATATTCTCGATCACCGTTGTACCGTGGGCAAAGGCGGCAACAACCGCTAAGGTCGGGACTACATCCGGCATATCCCCCATATCGACTCTGATTCCTTCGAGCCGCTCAACACCCTGCAGGGTTATGCCTCCACCGGTTTTCTCCACATGGCAACCCATACGGCCGAGCAGCGGCACCAACATGGCATCACCTTGTAACGAAGGAACGGGAACATTGGTCACAGTCACCCGACCACCGGTGACCGCCGCAGCAGCCCAGAAATATGAGGCATTTGACGCATCACCCTCGATTTGATACTCCCTGCCCTGATAAAATCCTTGTGGAACGGAAAAAGAGCTGAAATCACCGGCACAATCAACCAGAATGCCGAAGTCGGCCATTACCGCAAGAGTCATGGCGATGTAGGGTTTTGAGAATATTGGACCCTCAACTTTCAAGATAGCAGGTAATTTGGCATACGGGGCAACCAACAGCAATGAGGATAGATACTGGCTGCTTTTTCCTTCCGGCAAAACTGTCGATCCGCCAGCCACCCCCCGACCATTGATGTTAATGGGCGGACAATCAGTCCCTCGGACTGACGAGATATCTACCCCCCACCCTTGCAAGGCCGTCATCAGCGGTCCGATCGGTCTCTGCTGCATGCGAGAATCGCCGTCGATAGTATATTGCGTATGGCCAAGAGCGGCGACAGAAGTGAGAAAACGAGTGGCAGTCCCATTATTGCCGAGAAAAATCGGCTCTTCGGACGGCTTTATCAAACCGCCATTCCCACGTATCCGCCAATCTTTGCCTTTTTCTATAGCCACTCCAAGTTGTGTTAATGCTTGAGATGAATAGGCTGTATCTTCACTTTCCAACGGCCCTATAAGCCTGCTCTCTCCTCTTGCCAAAGCTGCTGCAATGAGCGCTCTCTGAGTGAGACTTTTGGAACCGGGTACCTCTATGGCAACATCAACTTTTGCAACAGGTTGTATTTCTATCATGGGTTTACTTTCACCGGAAAATTATTCGGACGATGTCTGATATCTATTGGAGGTTTTTGCGGCAATGTTCAAGGTGTTATAGCTGTATGCAAATTAATAATGCTCACCCACAGTGTCCTTGATACATCTTTTAGGCCAGGAAGTTTCTCATTC
>JAHJLI010000060.1 GCA_018821785.1 Pseudomonadota bacterium | reverse complement strand
TGCTCCTTGTGGTATGTTGCCACTTCCCATCGCGTTTTTTCTGCCTCAATAACTAAAATAAAGCCGTCGAGTTTACGAGCAAGGACAATTGCTTCGGGACCGGCCTGTAAGGATGGAGAATCAAAAATAATGATATCAAACTGCTGTCGCGCCTGGGTCAAAAATTGGTCGAGGGTTTTTCCGTCAAATAATACGATGGGATGTCTGGCCTTCTTTCCAGTTGTAACCAAGGCGAACATACCATCTTCATTTTTATGCAGCACATCATCGAAACTTGCTTCACCCTCTAATACATCAATGAGACCAGGTGTCTCCAGAGAGAGTTTGAACCAAGAATGCAATTTTGGTCTCCGGGTATTCGCATCGACAAGGAGAATTCTTCTCTGTATATTCCGTGAAAGGGCAATGGCCATATTGAAGACAATGGTCGACACCCCTTCTTCCTGTCGACATGAAGAAAGACAGAGTGAAAGGCTGTCATCGGGGCCAGGATGGATTTTTTCCAGGACGAGGCTCAAAAACTCATCATGAAGGTTTTCAAGAAGGAGTACTCCATTGCGTTTTCTTTGTTGATCAGGAATCAGGGGCATGATAACCCTCTCTTTTCCAGGTATATCCGTGTGGTCATCACGATTTCTCCCTGTAGCCAATGGACATTAATAGAGGTGTTTTTAGAATACTTTCAATATCCTGTCCATCTCTGAATACATGGGTGAAAAACTCCTTGACCGCTGATAGGCCGAAGCTTAGGAAAACTCCAAAAAAGGTAGCTGTCAACAAAATCAATTGCTTTTGGGGGAAATAGGGTTGCAAGGGGGTTATGGCTGTATTGATAGTGCTCAAACTTGTGATCCGTTTTTTATCTAGATCATCGTAGATTCGCAAGTCTTCGGCTTTTTTTGTGTAATTGGCCAAGATGTCGAGGGCAAGAGCCTTATTTGCTTTAAAATTTTGATCAATAAAAGTGGCCTGAATCAAATCATTAATGCGCTTGTTTTTCCTTTCAATTTCTGAAGCTAATCCTTTGACGATAGGTTCTCTGGCAGTACGGGCCAACTCCAGGATATTCATCAGGCTCAAATATTTCTGTTTTCGCAGCTGAGCAATGCTGGAATCTATCTGCTGAATTTCTCGCGATTTTTCGGTAAATTGGCTGCTGAGGCGTGAACGTTCAAGTTTGAGGGTAAAATACTGTCTATCAACATCCTGCAGGTATCCCTGCCGATCGACCATCTCATTTTCGCTCATTTTCGGAGTTTCAATCCAATCCCCCGGTGTATCGTACATTTTCTTTATGCCGGCTAGAAGAGCAATCGTTTGATTATAATCTTGCTGCACCCTAAGGCTTTCAGCTTCAAGATTTTCCCTGTGTTGTAAAATCAACTCTTTTTCCTTTTCAATTTCCGAGATCTGCCATTTTCGCGAAAAAGCCGTCTGCTCCGCTACCAAGTCATCGACCTTTTGTTGGGACAAAGCCATCTGCTCGAGATAAAAGTTATACGAATTTTTCTTCTCGTAAATCGTGGTACGCAACCTGACGAAAGCATTTGCATATGCGTTGGCAGCAGTCGCGGCAAATTCTGGATCCGGAGAGCTGAATGTCAACCGGAGGATATCTGTTTCCGCCAGAAATTCCACCTGTAGTGAATCTTTCAAAAAGAGGATGATTTCATCCTCTCGACTGAGCTTGGATCCAGTCAAAATTGCCGAAATACGAGCAAAAAATGTGCTCAGTCTCCCACCACTATTGCCAATAACTTTTTCTGTCTGCTCGAAATGAGCCTTTAGGTCTTCATATACCATACGAGAGAGCTCATCTCCCTTGAAGACTTCCAGCTCGTTATTCACATCCTGGTTCCTTTCCTGATACAATACACTGACATTTCTACTGTATTCACTCAGGTCGGACAATTTCTCTCGCCCCAGTCTGACCAAAATTTTAGTGTCGGATTTATATAAAGGGGTTGCTATTAAAGAATAGGCGCCAGCCGCAACAAAGCAGACAACGGTAACAATGGTGATAGACTGGAGGTGTTTGAAAAATATATATAAAAGATCCCTGAGCGTCAGGATCTTCCGCTCCTTGATCCGGTCTTTTTCATAACCGGGAATGATGGCGGTATGGCGTGGTCGTTCTTCCTTGGCTTGAATGGTTGCATCCAATCCGGAATTTTGATCTATTTTCTGCTGTTTCTTTATCCCCGGGCTATCTTCTATCGATGCAGACCCAGGAGAAGCCATTGGGTCGATTCCGGCATGAAAAAGTTCGCTATATGATTTTTTTTCGGACATTCAATTCCTAAGCCCGATAAACGGGATTTTTGCTGATACCCTTTTTGGGTTACTTTTTTCAGATCCCCTCTTGCGGGGGATAACCGATCGCGAAAAACTCAGCGCAAAAACATGAAACAATATTTCTAAGGGACCAATAATCTTTCTACTTCTGAAAAGCACTGCTGACATTTTACATCCGCAGCAATATCTCACAATCACCTGTTAACTTGGTAGTTTATAGTGTAGTTCACCCCGGTCCAGGTGAGAATACGACGGATAATGTCATCCACCCATTTGCCTGCCTTGGCGACGTCAGTGGTGGGGACGTAGACAATGCTGTTATCCGGCAGGAGCACATCCTCTTCAAATCGACCTTCCTCAATGATTTTTTTCATGTTAACAGTACGCATGACTGGCTTGTTTTCTGAAGAAATTAAAAGAACTTTGACATGCTCCAGGGTACCATCGTTGGTAATGCCGCCAGCTTGGGCAATGGCCTGCGAGGCGGTGAGGGGGTGCTGTTCCTTGAGTTTGCCAGGGGCATGAACCTGACCAAAGACAAAGATCTGTCTTCCGACGATAGATTCCAAAAGGAGGGATACCTCAAGATTTTTAAAATCCTTTTCATAGAGGAGCTGAATTTCGGTCCTCACATCGTCGATGGTTTTGCCTGCAACCTTGATTCCGTCCAGCAGTGGGAGATAGATAAAGCCATCCGGGCTGACAAGAATTTGTTTTGCCTGTCCCCGTGGTGCATTGGTGATGGCCTTCTGAAGAGCAAAGATCTTTGAGGAAAATTTATTGACCGTTACTGTCACGACAGGCTCACGGATAATATCTGAAAAGCCCTTGGCAATAATTTCAGCACTTCTTTTAGGCGTCTCACCACCGATTTCAAAATCACCCTTAATCGGGAGAGTTATCATTCCGTCAGGGCGAACAATCACGGTGCGGTTCAATCCTGGATGATACTGGAATTCAACACTGACCTCATCCTGGACCCCAACCTGATATGGGGTTTTTAACTTGATGAGATCAATATGATACATAATTTCAAGGATATCCCCAGCACTTAATGTGTATCGGGTCATCCCCATTTTCAACCCGCTGATAATCTCTTGACTCATAGCTGCCTTTGTCGGCTCATCCAGGTCTTCAACCACTACCTTTTCCTGGTCGAATTCCTGGATAGTTGATTGAGTCGATGGTCCGCAGGAGATCAGAAACAACATTGCCAACAGCCCAAGAGCTATTGAAATAGTTCTGTGATGTATTTTTTCTTTCAGAAGATCTAAATCAAAAAATATATTTTCGGCTAACATTTCTATAGTATTATTTTTATATTGAATGATGTCAGCAAAGAGCCGGAACACAAAATGCAAATATTCAGGCAAAATTGAAAAAATCATCCGGGTTATTTTCTGACAACGCTCGCCGCGATCCCTTCCTCCCGCAACTCCTGGACCCGCAAGACCGCTTCTTTTCTTCTAGAATATGCGCCCATTAGAAGGCGATACTGCCCGTTTTCCAAACGTTCCAGCCAAGGATGATACCCATCTACTTCAAGGGTTTTTTGCAATCTCTCGGCATCTTCCTTAATAGTGGCAAGTGAAAGCAAGAGTGAATAAGGAAGAAACCGCACCTCCGCTTGAGGAACCTTGTTCATTAACACGCTGTTCTGGGCATCTTGTAGTGAGGGAAAATTCCCAAGACAGATACTCCATTGTGCAACAATCCGACTTGAACCGACCTCGGAAATAAACAGAGGAGCAAGGCCTTTATCTTTTAACCGCCTGAGTTCGGTTTCGATATCTGCAAGCGTAGAACCGCTGAATACTTCCAAGGTGTAAGGTTTTTCTCCGGGAAGGATTGAAGCTTCCGTCGCCCAGTCTGAAGAATTAACTGCTGTCATCTGATGAATCTTGATGCGACTATCAAGGGTGTTTTCACCAATAGGGGTGTCTTTGGTCTGGGTCACATAACGGTCATCTGGTTTTTCGCTAATTTTATTCCCTTTTTGCTTCACTGTAGCACTTGAAGCTTGATCCCCACTCCCGTCCCTACTGCTTACCGATTGATGGCCGATGGTACTCTTCGTAGGAGTAAAAGGATTGCCATTTATTTGAGAAAGATCCATTAAAAAAATGAGACTTATCAAGAGAAGAACCGCACCAAGAATTATTGCACTCGTCTTGAGATGTCTCCGGGTAATCCAGGCAAGAGGAGAAGATGTTTGGATCTCTTTTTCCTGGTTATCGTCATAATCCGTTGCAATCGAATCTAAATTTATAGAGATATCGGCTCGTTTCGTGGCAATTCTAACATTTCTTTCTTTTTCGATTGATATTTTGTTTTCAATTGCATGGGGCATCCTTTCGAGCTCATCACTGCGGCATACATCCCGGACCAGTTGGACATGGATGCGATCAACTTTCAGCTCAACTGCTTGCAAGAGGAGTCGATCGCACAGATTATTGACCAGTCGCGGGATTCTTCCGGTGATATTTGCTATGCATTGAAGGGAGTCATCATCAAAAAAAGGCCGTCCCTTCGCTCCTGCCTGCAGCAATCGAAAGTAGATGTATTCTTTCAGTTCGTCTTCCTGCAAGGGTTGAATATTAAGCCGTCGACGAAATCGCTGGAGGAAAGAGACAAATTTAGGATTTTTCTGCAGTTCTTCAATAAAGCCTGTGTAGGAAAAACAGATGAGACGAAAGGGATAGAAATCCCTGATATGAAAATTGGTCAGATATCTGAAATGCACAAGCATTTGCGGTTCATAATCCTGCAGGTCGTCGATTACAAGATATACGGATTGCCGAATTTTCCCGGAAATGAAGAAATTGAACAGAGTCGCCTCAAACTGGGCCACGGTCTTGCAAAAATTGGTAACCCCGGTCACCTCCAGTTGTGCGGCAATCGATTTCAGCAATTGACCATACGGGGCAGCCGGTGAGGAAACCGTGACCGCTGAAAGATCGGTTTCCGTCTCGAAAAACCGGCAGAGCTTGAGGCAGAGAAGTGTCTTGCCCGCTCCGTATTCGCCCGTCACCAGAATATAAGGTTCCCCCTCTTTTACGCTCTCTATAAGAAGATGGAGTGCCTGATCATGCGATCTGGAGCCGAAATAGTTGTCAGGTGATGGGTGTATGGCAAAAGGATCTCGCGCCATACTGAAAAAATCTTTATACATTGCACTCCGTTTTCAAAGCATTCAGCGATCCTTCCCACATACCCTTCTCGTCAGACCTCTTCTCAAATTTTAGGTTTTTTCGGTCGAGTGAGATAACTTACCAACCTTCTAGGAACAGCATATCTGAGGAAAATCAATAAGTCAAATGTCTATATAATTGGAATTAACGAAAACAAAAAAAAGATGACCGCTGCTGTAACCCCTGAAAAATTAATGAGGCCTCAAGCACCAATTTGTTTCGATACACGACTGGCAGGAAGCGCACACCAAAAGTCAGTAATGGATGGTTGAAGGAAAAGCAATTATCCGTGTAACATTTCCGGATTCATCAGATTATCTTCCATGTGTTTCAGCTCATCTATGCCGGAGACAACAATATCCGGGTCAGTGTCCAATTCTTCTAACGGCCGCTTATCCTCGTATCCCAGGTTACTGAGAATATGTTTCATACAATTGAGGCGGGCCTTCTTTTTATCATCTGAACGAATAACGGTCCAGGGAGCGATGGTCCGGTTGGTTTCGGAGAGCATCTGGAATTTGCGGATGGAGTACTGATCCCAGTACTCCTGCGCCAGATTATCGACTGGAGAGAGTTTGTATTGTTTTAAAAGGTCTTCTTTTCGTGAATCGAATCGAGCCTTCTGCATTTCTTTTGAGACCGAAAAATAGAACTTGAACAGCTTAATGCCGTCCTTGACCAACATCTCTTCAAACAGCGGCACGTCTTTCAGAAACCTCTTGTTTTGCTCATCAGTGCAGAAGCCCATGACCGGCTCAACCATGGCCCTATTGTACCAGCTGCGGTCGAAAATAACTATTTCGCCGGCTGAAGGGAGATGGGTGACGTAGCGTTGGAAATACCATTGGGTCATCTCTGTCTCGTTAGGTTTTGTCAGAGCAACGACTCGAGCACTACGGGGATTGAGATTGGCGGTAATCCGTTTTATGGTGCCTCCCTTGCCGGCAGCATCCCGTCCCTCAAAGATTGCCAGAATGCGCTGACCACTGACCTTGAGCGAGTTTTGCAGTTTCATCAGCTCAATTTGCAGTTTTTTTAACTCTATTTCATAATTAAGCTGGGAATTTTTAATATTGATTGCTGTTGTTTCGTCGCCACTTTTAGTAAGCAGGTTCTTGGCGGCAGCTCCCTCGGCCAGTCTGAAATCTTCTAAGCCGTGTTTCCCTTTATTGTCGCTCTTGTCACTCTTGTCGCTCTTCTTCTTTCCCATGTGGATGACCCTTGTTCGTAGAGATTGAAAATATTTACCAGCAATTTGAACTCATGCAGCCGTAACTGATAAGTATAACAAAATATCCTCCGTAAGGACAGGATGTCTGTTTTTGGTGTCTGTTTTCTAACATCACAATTAGCCCAGGCAAACGGGGCAAGTACCTTGAAAGTTCATTTATAAAAACAAGAAACGAATTTCTGAGGCACTGATATCTTTATCAAGTAGCAAAAATCAATTCAGTTTTCTTCCCTGTAAAAACATTGTCGCATAGATTTCAGGAAGTTGTTGTCTGCGAATTGCCGCAACGGTTTCGGTTATGTCATATCTGATTCTGAAATGGCGGACTTTGACGATTTCCTCGGCTATTTCCAGGATTGCACAACTTGCTCGCGGATCGCCATCAAACATCCTCCCGGCCGAGCCCGGATTGATGAAATGGATGCCGGAGATGAATTTATGATATGGGCTGTGTGAATGGCCGGTGACGACAATGCTGCAGTCAAGCCCAGCGGCAAGATCATGGAATCGATCGTCCGGGGTATCAGCAAATAAAAATTCATCAGGATCGGCGGGGCTGCCATGAAAAATGCCAATGCTAAGTTGCTTTTTAGCTGAATCCTTCGCGGGATTTTGCAAGATGAGGGTTTCCGATTCGCCGAAAGCAAACAGAGTGTGGCGCTCTGCCTCATTGAGGGCTTTGGCAGTGGAGGAATACATGATGCGCTTTTCCTGTTTCCTGGGCTTTGTGAATGGTTGATTGTTTAGAAGGTTAATGACTTTTTTGTCGGTGTTGCCAAGGATGGAAAGAGCTTTATGCTGGATAAGCCAGCGCAATGTTTCGTTGGGAAAAGGGGCGTAGACGGTAGAATCGCCGCAGTTGATAATATAATCAAAAGTAGTTGCGTCCAGTTCATTGGCTATAGCTAGAAGTGCCGGATAATTGCCATGAATGTCGGAAACCAGCAGTATTCGCGTTGCTATCAGAGGAGTGGTGAGACCAATAAGCATGTATTTTCCTTAAATTTTGCCAGATGCCCCCGGCGGGAAAAAGTTGGCAAATCGAGGGCCAGTGACTGATGGAGGTAACTCTGCTGTATCATCAAAAGTCGCTGGGTGAATTCTTCGCAGTATATGAACAAAGTGGCTTCGAAATTAAGCCAGAAACTGCGCATATCTAAATTCACCGAACCAAAGAGTGAAAAATTCCGATCAACGGTTATGGTTTTCGAGTGCAGCAGACCACCATGGAAAAGTTGGATTTTCACTCCCGCTTCGGCGAGTTCTTCGAAGCGGGCCCGGCTGGCATAATGGACCAACCTTGAGTCATTTTTTTGCGGTACGATGATTGTTACCTCAACCCCGCGTTGAGCAGCTGCTTTCAAGGCGATAAGCAGGGGCTCGTCAGGGATGAAGTATGGTGTGGTCATAATCAGTTCTTTGCGCGCTGCGTAGATGGTGGTGAGCAGTAGATTGTGAATGTTTTCCAGGCCAAAGCCCGGACCGGAAGGAACAAGTTGGACCGGGCATTTGCCGACGACAGGCAGTGGGTGAATATCCCCTTTTTGTCGAACCGTCTCAACATCCTTCTGGAGTGACTCAGGTTGGTGGTATGCAACGCCCTCAGCGTCAAGATACCAATCACTGATGAAGGTGCCGGCAAGACTCTCAACGACCGGTCCTTCGACTTTGACCATGACGTCGATCCAGTTTCCTACCCCCGCATCTTTTTTAAATACCTCCGGGTCGACCATATTCTGACTGCCGGTAAAGGCTATCGCGCCGTCGATGACCACAATCTTACGATGGTTGCGGATATCTATCCGGGAAAACAGTGCTTTTATAAGACCTGCCGGCAGCGACTCCCGGACCTTTATGCCGGCCTTTTTCATTCTTGTTGAGGTCGTGCTGTTGAGAAAGTCGCGGCTACCGATGGAGTCGAGGAGCAATCGGCAGGTAACACCTCGGGCGGCAGCGTTGATTAAGGCATCTATTACCCTATTTATCTGGCCACCATCCTGCCATATATAAAATTGCATGTGACAGGTTGAAGTCGCTTTTTCAATTTCGACGATGATTGAACGGATGATCTCTTCAGGGCTGGTAATGAGGGTCAGCTTGTTGCCGGCCAGGGCAGGCAAACCGACCAGGGTTTCAGCCTGGCGGTGCAGAGGTGCGCATTCAGGGTTGAGCTCATGCCAGGAGACAGGGGCTCGTTGTCGGAGGGTTTTCAACCAGAGCTGGTAATATTTGTAAGAAACTCTGGCACGTTCGATGCGTCTCTCCGGTATTCGATTTTCGCCAAACAGCAGGTAGAAAAAACCGCCTAAAAAAGGCACCAGAAGGATGACCACCAACCAGGCCAGGGAGACACCGTAGGGACGCTTGCGCATGATTACGCGAATCGAAAGTCCGATCCGGATAATAAGGTCGGCAAGAAGTAATACTGTGGAAAAGAGAGAATAATTCAAGTTAAAATCCTGTTTTCGGTCCCCTGGGAAAACTCTTTGTGTCGTATTTTGTGAAAAAATTTATGTAAAGGGACTTACAAGGGTACCTCACCGGGGGCATCATAATATAATCCCGTTGGTCGAGCTTGGGAAATATGGCCACTGTGAATGGGTTGTATTGATGCCGAGATTTAAAAGTAGCATAATCAGCCGGATAAGTGGTAGATGTATTTTACTGTTTCCGCCGGGAAAGGCTTTTATAGTAGTATTTTTATCGCTGTCGGGGGGTGACATCTGGGAGCTGCCATCCTGGTCGTATATTTTCTCCAAACAAAGGATCATTTCGTATGAATATCAAGGGTTTTTCTTTTTCTGCCATCGAGTCTGGTATCCGCTATGCCAACAGGCTTGATCTCGGACTTATCTACAGCGATAGCCCCTGCGTTACCGCGGGGGTGTTTACCACCAATCAGGTTAAGGCAGCCCCCGTTGTGCTCGACAAAGAGCGGCTGAAAGCCGGACGGGCCCAGGCCATTCTTGTAAACAGTGGCTGTGCCAACGCCTGTACAGGGGAAAAGGGTATGGAGGCGGCTCGTCAAACCAGTACGATGTTGGCCGCACAGTTGAATATCCCTGAAGCCATGATTCAACTGGCCTCTACTGGAGTCATTGGCGAACAGCTCAACCTGTCGGCCTTTGAAAAAGGTATCCCAAGTCTCGTTGAGGGGCTTGATTCTTGCAGTTTCGAGCACGTCGCCAAGGCCATCATGACCACCGATACGATCATGAAAACTGCCTCAACTGCAGTCACCATAGGTAGTAAACAGATCAAAATTATGGGGATGGCCAAAGGGGCAGGAATGATCATGCCCAATATGGCGACAATGCTGGCCTTTGTTATTACCGATGCGCGTATTAATTTTACCGAACTGCATAAGTCGTTAGTTAAAGGGGTCGAGAGGACCTTTAACCGCATCACCGTCGATGGCGATACCAGCACCAATGATATGGTTTTGGTCATGGCCAACGGGAGTGCAGAAAATCCTTGGATTGATGGTGATTCCGAGGCTGACCGCCAAATTTTTCAAAAAGCCTTGGAACTGGTATTGAAAGAACTTGCGTTACAAATTGTAGCCGACGGTGAGGGGGCGACCAAGACCATCACTGTCAGGGTGTGTGGCGCAAAGGAGGAAGATCAGGCTGTACAAATTGCCAGAACCGTTGCCACCTCGAGTCTTGTTAAAACGGCTTTTTTTGGTGAAGATGCCAACTGGGGAAGGATTTTTGCGGCTATGGGACGGTCGGGGGTGAAATTTTCACCCAATCGTGTCGACATCTCTTTCGGGGATGTGGTTATCGTTAAAAGTGGCCTTGGCCTCGGGAAAGACGCCGAAGCTGCAGCGACCATGGTTCTCAAGGAAAAAAAGATTACAGTCTCTATCGAACTGAATGACGGCAAGGCTTGTGCTGAAGTTCTTACCTGCGATTTTTCCCTGGATTACGTAAAAATAAACGCCGATTACCGATCGTAGCTGGGGGCAATATGGGTATTTGGAATATCGATAAGTTTTTTCATCCCGAAGCTATTGCCGTAATCGGTGCCAGCGAACACCCTGGGCGTATCGGCACTGCTCTGATGCACAATCTCATCCGTGGTGGCTTTACCGGTCGATTGCTGCCTGTCAATCCCAAGTATTCGCGGATCATGGGATTGCCCTCCGCGTCCACCATCAGCGAGATTGACACTCGGATAGACTTGGCTGTTGTAGCCGTGCCGATTCACCAAGTGCCCGAGGTAATCGACCAATGCGCCGCCGTCCAGGTCAAGACAGCTATAGTCATCTCCTCCGGCGGCAAAGAGATCGGGGAGTCAGGTCGCATTGTCGAGGAGCGGATACTCCGGGCCGCTACGTCGGGTGGAATTCGTATTCTCGGTCCGAACTGCCTTGGGGTGATGGCGCCCGGTGCCAAGCTGAACGCCAGTTTTACCGCGGGTATGCCTAATAAGGGCAATCTGGCATTTGTGTCGCAGAGCGGTGGAATCTGTACTGCCATCCTTGATATGTCCTTCCAGGAAGGCATCGGGTTTAGTCATTTCGTCAGTATCGGCTCAATGCTCGACGTTGACTTCGGCGACATGATCGATTACCTCGGCAGGGACCCGGCGGCCAAAAGTATCCTCCTCTATGTAGAGCAACTTACCAATATCAGAAAATTCATGAGCGCCGCCCGTGCTGTGTCGAGGATAAAACCGATCATAGTCCTCAAAGCCGGCACCAGTGCGGCCGGCGCCAAGGTGGCCTCCTCCCATACCGGTGCCCTTGCAGGCGAGGATGCGATTTATGACGCGGCTTTCAGGCGGGCGGGGGTGATCAGGGTCAGTACAATAGAAGAACTGTTTGACAGTGCCGAATTGACAGCTAAACAGCCTCGACCTTCCGGCCCCCGCTTGGCGGTAATTACCAACGGTGGTGGGCCCGGTGTGATGGCTGTCGATGCCATGGCCCGACATACATTGGAACCGGCTGTTCTGGGGGCCACCACCCTCAGTGCTCTGAACGAAATCTTGCCGCAGCACTGGAATCATCAGAACCCTGTGGATATTCTTGGCGACGCGACCGCCGAGCGGTATGGCCAGGTGATGGAGATTCTCTCCAGGGAAAGTGGCCTGCATGGATTGATGGTTATCTTTCTGCCCCAAGCCTTGACTGATCCAATGGCTGTAGCAAAGCAGCTTGTGCAGCACCTGAAGGGACGGCCTTTTCCTATCTTTGCGGTATGGATGGGTGGCCGAGATGTAGCAGGAGCAATAGAGTTTCTCAACGAAGCAGGTATTGCCACCTACGCCACTCCCGAACGTGCGGTACATGCATTTGCGACCCTGGTTCAGCATACCCGTAACCTTGAACTGCTGAAGGAAATTCCCCCGAGATCGGTGCATCGGTTTTTCTTTGATCGGGCCAAGGCAAGGGCGATTGTCGAGGCGACTGATCTTGCCTGCGGCGTTTTTTTGACTGAACCGCGGACCAAAGAACTGCTTTTGGCCTATGGCATCCACGTTAATCCGACACGAACTGCAGATTCGTTTGAAACTGCAGCGGCAGTGGCGGAGGAAATGGGATGGCCTGTGGCCATAAAGGTGTTGTCGCCGGACATCACCCATAAAACCGAGGCCGACGGAGTTCACCTCGATCTGCGTGATGCTGGAGATGTGCGGGAAGCGTATGCAAGGATAATAGCCGGTGCAAAGCGAGTCAACGAAAAGGCCCATATTGAGGGAGTCACCGTGCAACCTTATCTCGCCCGGCCCGACTTCGAATTGATGCTCGGGATCAAACGGGACGAGCTCTTCGGCCCGGTCCTGTTGTTTGGGAGTGGCGGTATTTATACAGAGATTATAGCTGATAGAGCCCTCAGTCTGCCGCCGCTCAATGGCCAGTTGATCCGCCGTCTTGTTGACGAGACACGGGTGGCCAAACTTCTCGCCGGCTATCGAAACCATTCACCGATCGACATGACTGCACTAGAGTCGATGCTGTTGCAGCTCTCGCAATTGGCGGTCGATATTCCGGAAATTGCCGAACTCGATATGAATCCGGTGATTGTCAAGAATGGTACACCGGTGGTGGTGGACGCCCGCATTCTCCTGCGGCCTTCGCTTAGGCCGTCGCCCTTGCATCTGGTGATCAGTCCCTATCCATCGCAATATGAGGTTTGCACAACCACCAGGAGCGGTCTGCGGCTGGGTATTCGACCCATCCTGCCGGAAGATGCCGAACTTTTTGTCGAGCTATTCAGAACCCTTTCTCCCACAAGTGTCTATTATCGTTTCTTCCGTCACATGAAGTCACTCACCCCTGAGTTGTTGGCTATGCTCACCCAGGTTGATTACGACCGGCATCTTGCCTTGGTGGCCCTGGATCTTTCATCGCCGACAGAGAAGATGTTTGGGGTGGCGAGGGTAATTGGCGACCCGGACCTGTCCCACACCGAATTTTCTATCATGGTTGGTGATCCTTGGCAGGGGCAGGGGGTGGGGGCGGCCTTACTGCTCAATCTCCTGAAGGCCGCCAGGAAGCAGGGGGTGGAAAAGGTCTGGGGCACTGTTCTGCGGGAGAATACCCAGATGCTGCGACTAGGGAAAAAAGCCGGATTTATAATGAAGTTCAACAGTGAAGAAGGAGCCTACGACTTAAACATTGATCTTACCACGGCCGAATTGGAGGATTGATGGAAAACTCGAGGCCGCGACATTGTCAGACAGGCTGCGTATGCCCCCCAATTTCAAAGGATGGAACCTATGAAAAAGCACTTTCTCGTCACCATCAGTAATGATATTGAAAATCTCTTCGGGGTCAGGTTTCTCTGTTCGTTTTTTAATACCATCGGGGAGCATCAGATTACCCTGTTACACATCTGCCGAACAGATGATAATGCAATGACCAACACCCTGAACCAGATGTGGAAGGGGCCGAATGAAGGTATCGAGGGTCTGGTCACGGTCCAGGCCAGGAAGGCGATCTTCAAGGCAAAGGAGATGCTTTATCAGCAAAAAATGGCAATAGAGCACATGATGACCAAAACCGTTGCCGAACGTTACGGTTTAGTCAAGGATATTTTGGGCGAAGGTTCGCGGGGCCTCTATGATGCTATCATTTTTGGCAGGAGGGCGGCCTACGCGCTGCAGTGGATGTTCGAACGCCCGGCTGACGAAACCGTCCTGTCGATCATCAAAGACAGTGCCTGCACTACCCCGCTGTGGATCTGTCCTGAACCCGAGTCGGGTCGGAAAAACGTCCTGGTGTGCCTGGATGGTTCTGAGAATTCACTCCGGGCCGTTGATCATGTGGGGTATATCCTCGCCGGACAGGAACAACACCAGATCACCCTCTTGCACGCGAAGGGCGGCACGGAAGGCAAAACCGACGAATTATTCCTGCGCGCTGAAGCCTTACTTCTCACTCATGCTATTAGCCGAGAGCGGATCAGCAGAAAAACGAGCTGGGGTTTGTCGGTAGCCGGTACGATTATCGGCGAACTCGAGAAGGGGAAGTATGCAGCGGTTGCAGTTGGGTTGAGGGGCGAGAGGCAGGAGCGGGAAAAGAGTACGAGCCTTGCTGGAGGGACAACGGCGAAACTTATCGGCAAACTGGAGAAGGCCTCGCTGTGGTGTTGCCCTTAAGCTGTGAGTTTTCAATCGGCGTAAGAAAATCGTGACTTATATCGATAATATGATAAAAGCAGGGAAAAAACCTCTTGTCGGCGGAGCGGTTTTTCCCGCACCACCCGCTGAAAAGCTCAGTGTTGAGAGAAAAAAAGGATAGAGGAGAGAGGTAATGAAGCGGGTGTATTTGATTCGTCATGCCAAATCAAGTTGGTCTGATCCGGGACTCGATGATTTTCACCGGCCCCTGAACAATCGCGGCAAAAAAGATGGCCCGGCTATGGCAAACAGGCTTTGCGCTGCCGGAGTGCGTCCCGATTTGATTGTATCAAGTCCTGCTGTCAGAGCGAAGAAAACTGCCGGATTCATGGCAGAGGCAACCGGTTATCACCAGGATGCCATTCAGTTTGACAATAACCTGTACCTTGGATCGTTTTCCTATTATTGTCGTTTGATTGCAACTCTTCTTGAAAAGATCGATGTGCTTTTCCTGGTGGGCCATAACGGCACCATTACTGAACTTGCCGAACACCTTTGCGGTTGTTCTCTCGGCAATGTGCCGACCTGTGGTGTAGTTGCCTTGGACTACTCGGATGAAGGAGGTTTTTCCGATACTGCAGGGCGTGGGAAACTCACGTTTTTCTGGTATCCCAAAGATGGTGGCGGCGCTCGCAAATAATTACTATTTTTTATCAAGAAAAAAGTTGCTGGCCTAGTAAAAATGTCGGAATCATTGCCAAATTGTTTAAAATGCATCAATTATTTTATCACTCACGACTCGGCCAAACCTTACGGCTGCCGGGCCTTGGCGTTTAAAAGTCGAATCAATCCGGCTCGGTTGGTATTCGAGTCTTCCGGTATGCACTGCCAGTTGTTTTCTGCCAAGAAGCGACAGAATGGCGGTTCAGGGACTTCGAGGGTGGCATGAACCAGCTGTGTGACAAATTGATTTTTTTATGAGCATCGATTTTTACAGAAACAAATGGGGCAAACTGAGAGATCTTGTCAAATCTCTGGGTCGTGAAACGTGGTTGACCAGCTGGGAACTCATCCGGATAACTATTCCGGTTGCCATTGCCACAAAGATCCTTGAAGAACTCGGTCTTATTTCCTCTTTGAGCATTGTGCTTGAACCGGTGATGGGGGTTCTCGGCTTGCCCGGCGCTCTTGGTCTGGTGTGGGCAACCGCTATGCTGACCAATATGTATGGAGGCATTGCGGTCTTTGCTACCCTGCTGCCTGGGCTTGCCCTCACCAGTGCTCAGGTGACTGTGCTCTGCTCAGTCATGCTTATTGCCCATTCCTTGCCGGTTGAACTCAGCGTCAGCAAACGTGCCGGGGCAGCTCTTCTGCCGATAGCCATTATCCGTTTGCTTGGTGCGGTTGTTTATGGTTTTCTGCTTAATAGCATCTGTCTGACCTTTGATATTTGGCAGCAACCGGTTGAGCTCTTCTTTAAGGTCTCTGCCAAGTCCGGCGATCTCCTGCGGTGGGGGCTTGATCAGGGGCAGAATCTGGGGCTGATCATTATTATTATTTTTCTTATTGTTATTTGTATGCGGCTGTTCCGAGCTATCGGATTTCTTGGCCTGTTGGAGAAAATCCTGGCTCCTGTTTTACCGTTCTTCGGCATGAGCCACAAGGCTGCACCGATCACCGTTGTCGGCATGATCATGGGCATCGGGTATGGAGGGGCACTCATAATCAGGGAAACAAGTGCCGGCAAACTCGGCAGGCAAGAGGTATTCAACTCTATGGCTCTTATGGGGCTTTGTCATGGACTGGTTGAGGATACCTTGATCATGGCGGCGATAGGCGGAAAATTCGGGGGGATTTTGTGGGGCCGGATTGTTTTCTCTCTCATTGTCACCTATTTGCTGGTAAGAGGGTTGCGCTTTTTGGCAGAAAGGCGCATACGAATAGGCGCATAGATATTACATTTAAAAATTCTTTCAATAATGAGCGTATGGAATTTACTCGATTCGGTAAGAAAATGACCAGCAATGCCGGAATTCTTTCTCTTATGGACGATCTTGGCAAGGCTACGGCGCCGGGAAGCAAGCCTCTCATCATGATGGGTGTCGGCAATCCTGGCCAGGTCCCTGAATTCCAGGAAATAATACGTCAGGAATTCCTGGCGATCGGCAATGATCAACAGCGTTTCCAGCAACTCATAAGCGGCTATGCGCCACCTCAGGGAGAAAGGGCATTTATTGACGGATTGGCCGACCTGCTAAGAAAAGAACAGGGTTGGGATATCGGGCCGGAAAATATCTGCTTGACCAATGGCAGTCAGACCGCTTTTTTTATGTTGTTTAATCTCTTTGCGGGGATTCTCACCGATGGGCGAAGGAAGAAAATCTGCCTGCCCCTGGCACCTGAATATATAGGGTATGCCGATCTCGGAATTTTCGATGACATGTTTGTATCAACTAAACCGGACATCGAACTTCAACAAGGTGGTTTCTTTAAATACCATATTGATTTTGAAAAACTTGAAATCGGTGATGATATCGGCGCCGTTTGTATTTCACGACCGACCAACCCGACCGGCAATGTGGTAACCGATGCGGAACTGGCTCGGCTCGCCGATTTGACCGCTGAACGGAATATTCCCCTGATTATCGACAGTGCCTATGGGCTGCCCTTTCCAGGTATGGTATATGTCGAAGCCGAGCCATTCTGGAATGATAACCTCATTCTCTGTTTTTCCCTTTCAAAGCTCGGTTTGCCGTCCCTGCGAACAGGAATAATTGTGGCGAACAAGGAGGTCGTTGAGGCGTTGACGGCGATGAACGCTATCATTTCTCTTACCCCGACAAGCTTTGCTCCGGTTCTCGCCCGCAACCTGGTAATGAACGGCGAAATCACAGCTCTTAGTCGCGACCTTATCCAACCCTTTTACCGGAAAAAGATGGAGAAGGCGGTTGCAGCAGTACGTGACCAGTTTGCCGACATCCCTTGCCGCATCCATAAACCGGAGGGAGCAATGTTTTTATGGCTGTGGTTTGAAGGCCTGCCTGTAACCAGCCTGGAACTCTATTACATATTGAAAGAAAATGGGGTTCTGGTTGTTTCCGGGCATTATTTTTTTCCCGGCCTTAGCGAAGAGTGGCGGCATAAGGACGAGTGTATCAGAGTGACCTATTCGCAGAGCGATGATGAGATGCAGCGTGGCCTGGCGATTATTGCCCATGTAGTCAGGCGAATTTATTCGGAAGATAGCGGAAAGAAAGAGTAATCCAACACAATTGGGAGAGAACCCTTGACGAAGAATTCGTATGTGCAGGGAATCCTGCTTTTTCTGGCAGTGTGCTTGGTGCCGACGCAAGGCCTCAGTGAATGTGTGCAAGGCGATTGTCGCAATGGCAAAGGAACATTTGTTGCCGCCAACGGTCGACGATATGAGGGAGATTTTAAGAATGGTCTCGCCAGTGGCCACGGAACTCTCATTTTGCCGGAAGGAAGCCAGTATACCGGAGAATTCCGAGATGGTAAATTCCATGGCCTGGGGCGGCTTAAAAGTCCGGATGGCAGGAACTATGAAGGACAATTTCTTAATAATGTCATCAATGGTGAAGGGTCGCTGATACGCCCCGATGGTTCCCAGTATATGGGGGATTTCAGCTTCGGCAGGTTTCACGGCCGGGGTATTCTCTTTTTTGCCGACGGTCGCGAATACCAGGGCGATTTTCGTAATGATATCATAGACGGCAGAGGGAAATTGATCTATGCCGACGGCACCTGGTTCGAAGGAATGTTTCATGATGGTAAACCAGAAGGAAAAGGCACGAGAAAATACCTTGATGGCTCAAGTTATGTCGGTGAAATGAAAGGGGGAAATCGTCACGGGCAGGGTGTGTACGAGTTTCCTGGAGGACAACGTTATGAAGGCCAGTTTGTCGATGACAAATTCCAGGGAGAGGGAACCATGAAATACCCGGATGGTCGCCTTTATAAAGGAGAATTTCAAGGAGGGGAATTTCATGGACGAGGTATCCTTCAATACAAAGATGGTTCGCGTTACGAGGGTGGTTTCCGGGAAGGTCTTCTGCATGGTGAGGGCGTACAGGAATATCCCGACGGCACGGTGTACCGGGGCAAATTTATGGTCGGTAACCGGAACGGTCGCGGTGAGCTGCGATATGCAGACGGTTCGTCCTATAAAGGAGAATTCCTCGACAATAAAATGCATGGTGAAGGAACCATGGTATACAGTGACGGGAAAAAGTTTTCCGGCAAATTTATCCATGGTAAACCCCAGATAGCGGAAGACGAATTGAGGGAGAAGGCCGAGTCGATAACGAAGGTTGAATCGCCGGTGAAGTCCACGTCGGTTATGCAGGAAGACCAGATTCCTGTTGTGGCAAAGAAAAGTGTCGAAAAAACACCGGCAACAGAGATACCACAGGTAAAGTCTGCGTCGCAGGTAGCACCCGTCAAAAATATTCTGCCGGAAAAAGCTCCCGAGGCACCGGTCGTGTTGGCATCTACATCCCAGATAGGCAATGTTTTTTTTGTCAAAGATGGTCTTGTTTATGCCAGCGAAGGGGGGCCGCTTTTTGATGGCCCAGGGCAAGTTCTCTTTCCGGACGGACGTGATTATAATGGTCAATTCTTGAAAGGTTTGATGCATGGGCAGGGTAAACTCGACTTTGCCGGTGGCGATCGTTACGACGGAGAGATGGAGAGTGGCCAAATTCATGGCTACGGGACCTATCACTACAACGACGGTCGTGAATATAAAGGGGATTTTGTTAAAGGAAAAAAACATGGTAACGGGGTTTTTACTTATCCTGACGGCACCCGATATGCCGGGGAATTTCAAAGTGATCTTTATTCAGGCAGTGGAGAATATCATTTTGCCGATGGAAGTACTTATAAAGGTGAATTTGTAAATGGAAGCTTCGGTGGCCAGGGTGAGCTGGTCTATTCCGATGGCAGCATTTATAAAGGCGAATTTCGAAGCGATCTGCCGGATGGAGAGGGGGTCCTGACCTCGGCCGATGGAAGTCGGTATGAGGGCGCTTTCAAGCTGGGACGTCGTGATGGGCGTGGGCGCTTGGTTCGTGCCGATGGGAGAGTTTTTCAAGGAATATTCGAAAGTGACAAGCTGACCCAGAAGAAATGAGGCATTCTGCCTGACCAGCTAGCGGGAAAGCAATTTTACAGGATGTAATTATGCGTTGGAGTTATAAAACAGTACATTACGAGTTGAAAAAAGAGGGTTTACTGGGAAGTGCTTTTCTTGATGAAGCAGAAGTAGAGTTGTCGCTCAATGAGTATGGAATGGCGGAATGGGAGTTGGTTTCGATACTCGAGACACAGGATGGAATTATTGCCGTTTTCAAACAGCCGCTGGGTGTTGTTAGGCAAGCTGCTGGTTTTTCTGAAGAAGAAGCTGACCGGCCATATGTGCCGCTTCGACCCAAAAGAGACGATTTTAGGCTGGAACCGGATTTCAGCAATGACGAACATCAAGTCGGCAGGTCGGAGTCATTGGTGGTTCCGATTGATGAATATGAAATTGTAGTCGTTAAGGAAGACGAGGAAAAAAAACCTACACAGTCGGAAGACGATGTCGGTTCAATTGTTATTGAGTAGGAGTGCAAGGCAAGCGATTCTCAGCCAAGGTTGAAAAACGTCCCTATTTGAAAAACCGCAACTGCCAGGATATAGGCAAAAATGGTGTTGAACGTCATAGAAAAAGCAGCCCATTTCCAGGACGCCTCTTTGGCAATGCATACCAAGGTGACAAAACAGGGCGAGTAAAACATAATAAAAACCAGGGCAGCAACTGCAACCACCCTGTTCCAATTACTATCTTGCTTGAGACGGTCGCTCAGTGATTGGGAATCTTCCGCATCGACTTGGCCCATCGAATATGCCGTCCCGAGAGTAGAAACAATAACCTCCTTGGCAGCAAAGCCGCCGATGAGGGCAATATCCGTACGCCAATCAAATCCGGCTAGCAGCGAAACTGATTCCATGCTGGTGCCGATTTTTCCCGCGATCGAGTGCCGCAAGGCTGCTTCTGCTTCTTCATTATTTATTAGAGCTATCGTTTTGTCGAAAGCCTTAACCTGCTCCGATGATGATTCGTTCTTTGTTTTTTGCTCGCCGATGGTTTCCGGCGCAGCGGTATCCAGCGCTGCCTGGCGTTTTTGGTCAAATGATATCGAAACCTGCTCAGGTAAAGCAGGAAAGGTCATCATCGCCCACAGCAAGATGGAAATGCCGAGAATTACAGTCCCAGCTTTTTTAACATATTGATAGGTTCGTTCCCATGTATGGATGCAAAGGCCGCGAATAGTAGGAAAACGGTAGGGGGGCAGTTCCATGACGAAAGGGGTTGGATCTCCTCTGAGCACGGTTGAGCGCAGCAGTTTGGCTGCAAGCATTGCTACAATCCATGCAAGCATTGTGAAAAAAAACATATATTTAGCCTTATTTTCACCAAAAAAAGTTCCTATCAGGAGAGCCAGGACCGGAAGTTTGGCGCCGCAGTTCATGAACGGAACGGTAAGCAGGGTGGCCATGCGCTCCTTCGGCGAGCGGAGGGTTCTAGTGGCCATAACTCCTGGAACCGCACAGCCTCCAGCAATACCGCCGGAGACGATAAAGGGCATAACCGAAGAGCCGTGAAGGCCGAAGATCCTGAAAATCCTGTCCATCATAAAGGCCACCCGGGCGAGGTACCCGGAATCTTCAAGAATGGCTATACCAAAAAACATGAACATTATTAGTGGGATAAAGCCGAGAACGCCTCCGACTCCGTCGATTATTCCAGAAATGACCAAGGATTTGAGAATGCCGTCGGGGAGCTTTTCTTCGACCAGATTGCCAAGCCAATTGAATGCATTTGATAGCCAGGCAACAGGGGCCTCACTCCAGCTGAAGGTAAACTGATATAGGGCAAAAAGGATAGCGAGCATCAGTACGGGTCCGATCAGTCGGTTGGTAAGTATTTTGTCGATCTTGTCGGATGTATAGAGACGGTCGGCATCGAATTTTCGAGTGATAACCCCCTGCCGGAGGAGCGATTTGATATATCCATATCGGTGGTCGGCAATAATTGCTTCTGGATAAACATCGAGAGTCCGTCGGGTGTGCTCTGTCGATTCGTCAACGAGTTGCTCAAGTAGCTGTGCGGTTTTCGGAGCGGTTTCCCGACCTTTTGCCTGTATCTGCTCATCATTTTCCAAATATTTGATGGCTGTATACCTGGCATGGTAGGTGTCGGTCAACAGCGACTCTGCGGTAATTATTTCGATCAGTTCAGGAAGAGTTGAATCGAGATCATCTCCATAAGAAATATTGAGGGGATTCCACTGTTGATGAGTGGAAGCTACCTGCAAGGCGACTCTGAGGAGTTCATCTTTGCCAAAACCGGAACGGGCAATGATCGGCACAACTGGAACCTGGAGATGTTTTGCGAGAACAGTCGCATTAATCTCGATACCTCTCGCCTTGGCAACATCCACCATGTTTAAAGCCACTACTAATGGTGCTCCAAGTTCAAGGAGTTGGCAGGTGAGGTAGAGGTTGCGCTCAAGGTTTGAGGCATCAACGATGTTAATCACCACCTGAGGGCGGTTGTAAACCAGATAATCGCGAGCCACCAGTTCCTCTGCTGAATATGCAGTCATTGAGTAGGTTCCTGGGAGGTCGGTGATTATTATCTTCTGGTCTTGATAATGCAGGTGACCTTCCTTGTGGTCAACTGTTATGCCGGGATAATTGCCGACATGTTGTCTGGCTCCGGTCAATTGATTAAAAAGCGTGGTCTTGCCTGCGTTTGGGTTGCCCGCCAGGGCCATTTTCAGCTGCATGATTTCGAAGTGGTGATGATCAGAAAATGTTCAAAAAGTGAACAGGAATGTCTCAAGTACTATTCTATCTCGACGAGAATATGATCAGCCTCATTATTGCGCAGGGTGATCGTGCTGTCGAGAATGCGGATTGCTACCGGGTCATGAAGCGGGGCACGACCACAAACCTTAATTCGGGTACCTGGGACAAGTCCCATCTCACGCAAACGCCTCCCCAGTTCACCGGACACGCTGATCGCTTTGATGACACCGTGCTGGTTTTTGTGCATTTGTCGTAAACAAATGTTGTCCATAAATAGCCCTATTAATAATTGTAATAATTGTTATTCGATTTTTGTTGAGCAACTTGAAGACGTACCGCAGGAACAACAACCTTGACCGCAGGAAACTTGCGACTTTTTGTCGAAAGCTGTTCGCCATTGTCGGTAAAATTTGCGACCTGTAAAAAAAGCGCTCACCGAAATAACAATCCAAATCAATATTGTCTCTATCATATTTTTGACCTCAAGGGGCTAGTTAGAGAACCCTAACTCGCTGGGCAAAAAATTAAGCCCAAACAATCGGGCTTTTACTTTGCTTCTACAGGTTTGTAACTAAAATATTCTGCGACACATCCGCATCGAGGCTGACCGTGCCCCCGTTAACCCTCAGGATGCAACGGCTTCCTTCTCCGGAACAGATAATGTCAGCCTCTATTCCCGGATACACTCCCATTGCCGCAATACGACCGCAAGTTGCACGGTCGCCTGTGACTTTGCAAATCTTTATTCGGCCTGTTTGGCCTCTTTTTGAAAGTGGAGCGATTAAATTGTTGCAATGGCTTCGGTTCAAGCACCTCTTTACCGTGTCAACAAAACAGCAACTGATTGGTTTCTCTCTTTTTCGAAGCATTGCATTCTCCATTGTGTGATCATTTAGGTACACCAAACAATAACTGCAGTCAACAGCTTTTTCAAGAGCTTGAAATATATTTAGGGTGAACTAACAGGATTGTTGGTAGATGGGTTTGAGGAGAATGCGCGTTGTTGCTCTACGGTCTACCAAAAAACAGACAATTCCGATTATTACTCTGAGGTTGGGAAGCTTGTTGCAAGAGCGTTATTTTTTGTTGCCCTCCCAAGAGTCTTTCAGTGTTACTGTTCTGTTAAATATCGGTTGACCAATTTGTGATTCAACATGATCGGCACAAAAATACCCCAAGCGTTCGAACTGAATTGTATTACCTGGGTGGAGTTCCATGAGGCTCGGTTCTGCCATTGCATCGCTGACTATTACCTTGGATTGGGGATTCATCTGGTCGAGGAAGTCAGCGTCCTTGTCGGCCTCCGGATCTTCAACTTTGAAGAGTCGGTCGAATAAGCGGACGGTTACCGGTGTCCCTTTTTCTGCCGACACCCAGTGGATTGTCCCTTTTACCTTGCGTCCATCCGGAGCCGAACCGCCCCGGGTTTCCGGGTCGTAGGTACAGTGAACTTCGGTGATTTTTCCAGTTGTGGCGTTTTTTACATGGGATACATAACGGACGAGATAGGCAAAACGCAATCTAACCTCACGGCCGGGTCCTAAACGGTGATATTTTTTTGGCGGGTCTTCCATAAAATCGTCGCGTTCAATATACAGTTCCCGGGTGAAAGGCACCTGACGTTCACCCATTTCCGGAATCTGGGGATGATTCAATGCCGTCATTTCTTCAACTTGTCCGACAGGGAAATTATCGATTATCACCTTGAGCGGTTCGAGAACACACATTCTGCGAGGCGCGCTGACGTTCAGATCAGAGCGGATCTCGTTTTCCAGAACTCCCATGTCAATACGGCTTTCACTCTTGCCGATGCCGATTGTCCTGCAAAAGTTGCGAAGTGATGCGGGGGTATAACCACGGCGGCGCAACCCTGAAATTGTCAGCATCCGCGGATCGTCCCAGCCATCGACATAATTGCCCATTACCATCTTTAAAAGCTTGCGCTTACTCATAACCGTATAACTCAGGTTGAGTCGGGAGAATTCTATCTGGCGAGGATGGCACGGAGTTTTAAGAGAATCAAGTACCCAGTCGTACAGTGGGCGATGATCCTCAAACTCTAGAGTACAGAGAGAATGGGTAATGTTTTCCAACATATCGGAAAGACAGTGGGTGTAGTCGTACATGGGATATATCACCCAGGTATCCCCGGTGCGGTGATGGTGATCCTTGAGAATTCTGAAAATGACCGGATCACGCATGTTGAGGTTTGGCGAGGTCATGTCAATTTTTGCCCGGAGAACATGGCTCCCCTCAGCAAATTCTCCCTTTTTCATGCGCTCGAATAAATTGAGGTTTTCCTCGACACTGCGGTTGCGATAAGGACTTTCCTTCCCTGGTTCAGTTAAGGTGCCACGATATTGACGAATGTCATCTGGCGACAGTTGACAGACATAGGCTTTGTCCAGTTTTATAAGTGCCACAGCAAATTGGTAGAGTTGTGGAAAATAGTCGGAAGCATACAGGGCGTCTTTGCCCCACTCGAAGCCCAGCCACTTGACATCTTCCTTGATGGATTCGACATAACTGACATCCTCTTTGCTGGGGTTGGTGTCGTCGAATCGCAGGTTGCAGGTGCCACCGGTTTCTTGGGCAATGCCAAAATTCAGGCAGATCGATTTGGCGTGGCCGATGTGTAGAAAGCCATTAGGCTCCGGCGGAAACCTGGTGATAGTCCGTTGGTGTTTGCCGGATTTCAGGTCGTCAGCAATTATCTGGCGGATAAAGTCAAGCGGTCTGTTTTCAGAGTCTTCTCGTGTTTCCATAAATAAAATCCAATGAATTGGTGGGGTGGTTAAACAAGTTTGAAATATTTTCCGACATCCCGGAGGCGTCGCACGACGGTTTCTCGGCCGATGGCCAGGACAATGTCAAACATTGACGGACCGGCGAGTTGACCGGTGACCACCGTACGCATGGCATTGATAAGAATACCAGGCTTTATCGCCAATTCTTCGGCTAATTCCCGGGCTGCTTTTTCTGTTGCTTCCAAAGTGAATTCAGCGAGCATTTCATACCTGGCTGCTAGCTCAGGTAGCCAAGTTTGCAACTCAGGAAATTTCAACACATTTTTATCGAGCGGTTTAGAATCAACAATGAAGTTGTCGGAAAAATACGCTCTGCCGAGAGATGTGAAATCCTTGAGGGTGTGAAAGCGGTCTCTGATCAGTGCCAGGGTGTCGAGATACCATACTTTTCGGTCAGAAGCATAACACTCCTGCCACAGATTCTCAGCCTCAAGTTCCTTGCGAACCATTTGTCCAAGTTCGCTGATTGCCATTGTTCTGAGATAGTGTTCATTAAAGTAGATGGCTTTGGGGTCGGTAATGAATTTAGGATCATCTTTTTTATAGTTAAAAATGGCGCTTGACTTGTTGATACGTTCAAGAGAAAAATCCCGGATGAGCTCTTCTTTTGAAAAAAATTCCTGGTCGTTACCTGCGGACCACCCCAGAAGGGCGAGAAAATTATTAAATGCCCAGGGAATGAATCCGTTATCTCTATAAAACTGCACAGCTACTATTTCACCATGACTGCGTTTAGAAATTTTTGCTTTCTTGGTGTCAAGGGTAAGCGGCATATGGCCAAAAATGGGCAGTGGGGCCTTGAGCGCTTCATACAGCATTACTTGCTTGAGCGTGTTTGTCATATGGTCTTGCCCGCGAATAATGTGGGTAATTCGGTCACGGATATCGTCCACTACGTTGCAGAGGAGATAGAGTGGTTTGCCGTTTGATCGAACAATTACAAAATCGTCAATTTCCGAGTAGGCGGCTTCTATTCTTCCGAAAATCTTATCATCATATCCAAGTAGGCCGTTTCTGTCCGGCACCTTAAAGCGGACAACGGAGGGGATCCCGGCAACATCTTTGGCTGTAATTTCCTCGGTTGAGAGATTGCGGCAGCTTCGGTCATAACCCAGAGGCTTTTTGGCGGCCAGAGCAGCCTCGCGTTTTGCGTCGAGTTCTTCCTTGCTACAGAAACATTTGTAGGCAGCCCCTGAGGTAAGCAATCTCTGAGATGCAGCTATATGATCAGTCTCAAAATCCGTTTGAAAATAGGGTCCTTCATCATAATCGATACCGAGCCAATCGAGACCATCAATGATTCCTTTGATCGATTCGGCGCTCGAGCGGCCGGTATCCGTGTCTTCAATACGAAGAACCAGTTTGCCTCCGGTTTGTTTGGCATACAGCCAGTTATAAAGAGCAGTTCTTGCGCCACCAATATGCAGATACCCGGTAGGACTTGGTGGAAAACGCAATCGCGTTTCAGTCATAAGATACTCCTTCAAGCATTTTTTAGGCAGGAACAATAAAATGGGGTGTTTGTATGTTTGTCAACTTACGTATGAAAGTAAGTGGTATGGTCGCTCAATGCAAGGGTTTTGCGTTGAGATTCTCGCCGGTTGATATAGCGTTTTTCAGCTAAACATACAACATTATTAGCGTTGGATCAGATTTGGACAACAGAGGTTTGGGGTATTTGGCAGCCACTTGCCGGAACAGATAATTGCAGATTTTTTGGTTGTTCTATGAAGGGGAAGTTTGTATAGTTTTCCATTTATTACCAAGAAGTTGTTGGTTGTCTTTTTTGTTGATGAGCCCGAAATGGTGGCCGGTTGATTGGCGATTTATCCCGCACATATAAGCCGGCTATGATACGTTTGAGTAGTTGAGGTGAACTTTTTGAGAGGGATACAATGAGAGTGTTGGTGAGCGACAATTTGTCTCAGATTGGAATAGATATTCTAAGAAATGCCGGTCTGGAAGTGGATGTGAAAACCGGATTGGCCCCTGAAGAATTAAAAAATATCATCGGTGAATACGATGGGTTGGCCATTCGTAGTGCTACCCGCGTCACTGCAGATATTTTGGAGGCAGCGCATAAGCTGAAGGTGGTTGGACGGGCAGGGATAGGCCTTGATAATGTCGACATTCCAGCAGCCAGCCAAAAAGGCATTGTGGTGATGAATGCTCCGGATGGTAATGCGACAACCGCAGCAGAACATGCAATTTCCATGATGATGTCGCTGGCCCGTAACATTCCTCAGGCCTGCCGGTCGATGAAAGAGGGGAAGTGGGACAAGAAAAAATTCATGGGTCGTGAGGTAACTGGTAAAACCTTTGGGGTGATTGGCATTGGTAGAATTGGTGCTATAGCAGCAAGCCGGGCTCAAGGGTTGAAAATGAAAACGATAGCCTATGACCCGCATATGCCAAAAGAAATGGCTGAGAAAATTGGAGTGGAGCTGGTAAGCCTTGAAGACTTGGCTAAACGTTCTGATTTTGTTTCCGTGCATGTCCCCTTGACCCAGGAAACAAAACACATTGTTTCCACAGAGTTTTTCGCGAACATGAAACCTGAGGCCATGTTTATCGATTGTGCTCGGGGGGGAGTTTGTGACGAGACAGCTCTTTATGAAGCGTTGGTAAATAAAAAAATTGCCGGTGCTGCCCTTGATGTTTTTGGCAAAGAGCCTACGACTTTGGAGGATTGCCCCCTTCTCGGTCTAGATAATTTTATTTGTACTCCGCATCTTGGTGCTTCAACGAACGAGGCTCAGGAAAATGTGGCTCTGATCATAGCAGAGCAGATTGCCGATTATCTGTTGAAGGGTGCAGTGACCAATGCAGTGAATGTCCCGTCGGTAAGCAATGATGTGCTTGCCCAGGTTGGGCCGTATCTGAGTTTGGGTGAAATGCTCGGCTGCCTTCATATGCAAATTGCCAAGGGCGGAGTCGCCGAGGTCAATATTGAATACAGTGGTGCATTGGCAGAGTTGAACACCAATCCAATAACCGTTGCTTTTTTGAAAGGACTTTTTACCCCTATCCTGAAGGATGCGGTCAATTATGTGAATGCCCCGATTATTGCCAAAGAGCGAGGGATTCGAGTTGTTGAGTCGAAGAGCGACAAGTCAGACGATTTTATCAATACTCTGGCGATCAAGGTCACCACCAACGAAGCTGAAAACACCCTGGTAGGCACGGTGTTCGGGCGCAATGAACAGCGCCTTGTCAGGTTGAATTCCTTCAGGTTGGAGGCAATGATATCTGGACCTATGCTGCTGGTTTTCAACAATGATGTTCCTGGAGTGATCGGAGCGCTAGGGACGACTCTTGGCAATGCCGGGGTGAATATTTCCAGAATGACCGTAGGCCGCGAAGAGGAAAGTAATCAGAATATTATCCTTCTCAGTACGGATGACCTTGTGTCCAAGGAGCTGTTGGTCAAAGTCAAGAGTCTGGAAAATATCAACAACGCCCAGGTTCTTGATCTATCTGCTGCCTAGTGGGTTGTTAAACCGTTACTTGGCCATTAATTATCTACGTTACGGAACCTTAGCCGTTACTTGAATTAATGGTCAAGTTGATTGAGGTAATAAGCTAGTGTGAAAGTTTTCTCCCCTCAATGGGGCAGAAAAGAGTTGTGGCCGTTTGTTTTGCTTAGGAAATATTCGTTGCTTGAGGTGCATGTGACTTGAAAAATGGGGAGCAGATACATGGCAGATGCTGAGAAAAAAGATGGGATTGATTGTGGATGTGGTGAGGGTAAGGTTCCAAATAAGGAGGGGCGGTGTGTGATGCCGGAAGTTACCTTTCCGGCTTTTGTTATGTCTCTGAACACTTCGGCTCTATATCATTTGGGTGAGATTGCTGATCCGCAAACAGGTAAAAGGATAGTGGAGCCCGACCTTGCAAGACATGCAATAGACACCTTGGTACTCATTCAAAATAAAACAAAGGGGAACCTCAGTTCGGATGAAGAAGAGCTGCTGAAAAACATTCTTTATGACATCAAAATACGCTTTGTCAAAGTAGTGAAAAAGTAATCTTTCAATCGATGATCCCAGCCAATTGTAAGATTACCCTGTATGCCCCTGCAAAAATCAACTTGTTTCTTCATGTGCTCGGCCGACGTTCCGACGGCTACCATGATTTGGAAACATGGATGCAGAAGCTGCAACTGTATGACACTCTTACCCTTGAGATTTTGTCCGAGGACAAAAAAGTAGAGTTTTTCTGCTTAAACCCTGATGTTCCGGCAGATGCAAGCAATCTTGCAGCCCGAGCGGCTAGTGCCTTTTTTGCCGCTAGCCTGAAGGGAGTAGGGTATGGGGTAAGAATTCATTTAGAAAAAGCAATACCGATAGCAGCAGGCCTTGGCGGAGGGAGTAGCGATGCCGGGACGGTTCTTCGTGGATTGAATAGTATTTTTGATCAAGAGTTTAGTGAACAGGGTTTGATAAAGATTGCTCGTCAATTGGGCGCGGATGTTCCATTCTTTGCTGTGGATCATGACGCCGTTGTTGCCCGGGGTATTGGCGATATTATGTATCCTGTTCATTCAATTGACGATTGTTCATTTATTTTGGTCAATCCTGGAATTTTTGTCTCTACTGCCTGGGTTTTCCAAAATTTAACATTGACAAGCCGAACGAAAAACTCTAAATTGTCATGCTTTCAAAAGCACAAAACCGTTTCTCTGTTGTTGCCGGAGATGCATAACGACCTTGAACAGGTAACGTGTGCAAAACATCCCGAATTAGAGCGTATTAAAGGCTCTCTTCTGGCTGCGGGGGCAGCAAGGGTGTTGATGTCTGGGAGTGGGCCGACTGTTTTTGGGGTTTTCCCGGATTCTGATTTGTCGAAGAGTTTAGATTTTGATCATATTCTTGGTGGATTGCGTCAGGAATACGGAGCAAAAGTTTATTTGTTAAGGGCTTGCATTGGGGCGTCGCCAAGCGGTAAGGCACCGGGTTTTGATCCCGGCATCCGTAGGTTCGAATCCTTCCGCCCCAGCCATCAGTAGCATACGTTATCAGATTTTTACGAGTGTATATAACATGGGGCGAGATTTAAAGATTTTTTCAGGCAATGCTCACAGGCAGTTGGCAGAAGAAATTGCTGTCCATCTGAATATACCCTTGAGCAAAGCAGATCTGAGAAAATTCAGTGATGGAGAGATCTTTGTTGAATTGAAGGAAAATGTTCGGGGTACCGATGTTTTTCTTATTCAACCTACCTGCACACCAGTGAATGATCACCTGATGGAGTTGGTGATTATGGTTGATGCACTGAGACGTGCGTCAGCGAGAAGGATAACTGCCGTGGTTCCCTACTACGGGTACGCGCGTCAGGACAGAAAAAATGCTCCGCGTGTTCCAATTTCAGCTAAGGTAGTCGCTGAAATGTTCATGGCAGTTGGGGTTCGCAGGGTACTGTGTATGGATCTGCATGCCGGACAAATTCAGGGATTTTTTAATATACCAGTGGACCATCTTTTTGCGGCGCCGGTTATTCTTAAATATATAAAGCAAAACTTTGGGGAAGACGTCATCATGGTTTCTCCGGATGCAGGGGGGGTAGAGAGAACCCGAGCGTTTGCTAAAAGATTGAATTCCGGTTTAGCCATTATTGATAAACGGCGTGACAAACCCAATGAATGCGAGGCAATGCATGTAATTGGCGATGTTGTCGGGAAAACCGCAATTTTGATGGACGATATGGTCGATACAGCGGGAACGCTTTGTTCTGGTGCCAAAACTCTTCTGGAAAATGGGGCAAAAGAAGTGCATGCTTGTTGTTCGCATCCTGTTCTTTCTGGACCAGCAATTGAGCGAATTAACGCATCGCAATTGAAATCGCTCGTCGTTACCAATTCGATACCTCTTCGGGGTGAGGCATTGAGTTGTGAGAAAATCAAGGTTCTCTCCGTCTCCCGTTTGCTTGCGGAGGCGATCAGCAGAATACATAATGAAGATTCAGTCAGTTCGTTGTTTGTGTAACTATTACTGACATGGTTTGTGAGTTTAATTTTAAAATAATATAACTGGTTATAATATTCTGCTCAGTCGTTTTTGGTGATAGTAGCTGCGACTGTCTGGCAAAGGAGGGTTTATGTTTCAGGTTGAAATGTCTGCATCTGTGAGAAATACTTCTGGTAAAGGACCCATGCGGCAAATGCGTATGAAGGGGATCACTCCCGCTGTTGTGTATGGCGGCGGTGGAGAGGCTGTCATGCTTCAGCTAGAGACAAAAACACTGATGGCGAAACTTCTTGAGTTCTATCGTCGCAATACTGTGGTTACACTAAAAATTGACGGATCTTCCGATAAGTGTGTGATGATAGGAGAAGTTCAGACAGATCCTGTCCGCGACACTTTGATTCATGTTGATTTTTGCGAAATTGATCTGCAGAAAAATAGGTCTTTCACAGTTCCCATAGTATATAACGGTATAGCAAAGGGTGTTGACCTCGGTGGGGACATGCTCATAGGTCACCATAAAGTAGTTCTGGAAGGCAAGCCGCTTGATATACCGGATGAATGTATAGTTGACGTTACTCCGCTTGCCATTGGCGATAGCGTAAAATTTGGTGAAATAGCCATCCCCGAAAATGTTCGAATGGTTACAGACACTGAGGTCCTCGCCGTCAGCATTGTGAAACCCGGACAGAAGCCGGTAGCTTGACAGTGACCAGGAGGATTGCGCAAGGTGGAAAGTTTCCAGCTGGACACGTTGCTTAACTAAACGTAAGGCGCAAACTTTTCGCCCATAGTAGTATATGTAAGGTCCGAAAAAGATTTTTTTCGGACCTTTCTTTTTTTCGAATATTATCCTTATGGAAGTGAATGACTACCTGATTGTTGGACTCGGTAATCCTGGTGCGCAGTACCGCTTTAATCGCCACAATGTCGGCTTTCAGGTTGTCGATGAAATTGCCGGGAGATGGGGGTATACAAATTTTATAGAAAAATGGCACGCATTTTCATCAAGTTTTTTGTTTTGGGGTAAAAAAATTCACCTCGTCAAACCAGTTACCTTTATGAATCTCAGCGGTAAGGCAATAGTTCAGTATTACCGGTTCTTTAAAATCACGCCTGACCGATTGCTGGTTGTTCATGATGATCTTGATATGAATTTAGGACGTATAAAGCTTGTCAAAGGTGGAGGTACTGGAGGGCACAATGGTATCAAATCCACTATTGAATTCTTGGGATCGAACGATTTCTATCGACTAAAAATCGGTATCGGTAGGCCAGGTAAAGGTGATGTTCATCCTGGTTTTCCTGTAGAAAAATATGTTCTCAGTGATTTTAATGAGACTGAAACGACTCTCATGGCTATCCGATACCCCGTGCTGGATGAAGGTATTCGCTTTTTTCTTCAGGATGCTCCGGATAAGGCTATGGGACTCCTTAACGGACTGAAGTGAAATAGTCCTTTTATTGAAGAAAAGAAAAGCTCATTCATGCATGCGGCATGGTTTGGTCTCATACTGAGATGGCTTGGAAAAAGTGCGGCAATTATTCTGCAAATGAGTTATAGTACAACCGTACAGTGTTAAAAAATACTGATCTTCAGTATCACCCGCTGCAGCAAAAATATCAATCACAACCGGAATAGAGATATATCTCTTTATTGTCCGGTGCATTTCTTTATTCGCAAAATGGTAGTGCAGTGTCTTGTCATTCTGCTACAATTGTGTCCGGCCTTATGCAAGGCGCTTTGATAAAAGGAGAAAACTGTGTTTTCTGAAGGTGATATGGCTGTATATCCAGCTCATGGTGTTGGCGTTATTAAAGCCGTCGAGACTAAGAAAATCGGCGGTATTAATCAATCATTTTACATTTTAGAAATTCTTGACAACAGTATGAGAATAATGATTCCTACCGCCAGCAGCAAAAATGTCGGGTTGCGGGCCATTGTGGGGAGGCATGAGGTAAGCAATGTTTTCGATATATTGGCGGATCGCTCGGTAGCTCTGGGTACCCAGACCTGGAACAGACGTTACCGTGATTATATGGAAAAAATCAAGACCGGATCTGTCCATGAAGTTGCTGTAGTTTTACGAGATCTTTTCCTCTTGAGTGTTGATAAGGATCTGAGCTACGGTGAGAGGAAAATGCTAGATACTGCCAAAAACCTCCTTGTTAAAGAGTTGTCGTTAGCCCAGAACACTGAAGAAGCAGCTGTTAGCAAAACCATTGAAGCTATCTTTTCATAAACGGTAGGAATTTTTTCGGTTTTGCTCTACGCTCCTTTTGACCTCGAGACCACAGGGCTTTTAATACTCCCCCTGAGACCGATAAACGGGATATTTCATAATTTCCCATCGGGCATAAGTCACTTAATTAGATATTTAGAAAAGTTACAGGTATCATTTCTAAGTGACTAAAATGGGAATAGATCCCTTCACGAGTAATTTTCATAACCCCGATAAACTGGATAAGTATCTTCACGAAATTCGTTCAGAAAAAACAAGAAACGATTTTCTAAGGTACTAAATAATCCCAGCAATAGCATTTTTGAGGGACTAAAGTAGTTCATATGGAGTCAAGAGTTCCAGCAAGAGGTGGTTTTTCTTCTCACAGCAATTCTTTTAAAATCGCAATTGATGCAGGGCTGGCTGGTATTCGTCTTGACCAATTTCTCTCCCTGACTATTCCATCAATTTCAAGATCTGCTCTCGCCAACTCTATTCGAAAAGGACACATCTACGTCGACGCAGTATGTCGAAAAAGCAGCTATCGGCTCAAGGAAGGGGAGATTGTCAGTGGAAATATTGAAAAACAGGAAGTGATCGATGTCAAACCTCAACCAATCGATCTAACTATTATCTACGAAGATGAATTTCTTCTGCTTTTGTCAAAACCTCCAGGGCTTGTTGTGCATCCCGGGAGTGGCAATTCCCATGGCACTCTGGTTAATGGATTGGTCCATTATTGTCAATCGATTGCCGAGGTTGGCGATAGCCTGAGGCCGGGAATTGTTCACAGGCTTGATAAGGATACCTCTGGAATAATGTTAGTGGCTAAGCAGGATTTCGTTCACCGGAAGTTGGTAGACGATTTTAAAAACCGACGACTTACCAAGGAATATCTCGCTCTGCTTCATGGTGTACTTAGGGAAAAGAGTGGACGATTGGTCGCCTCAGTTGGCCGCCACCCTGTACATCGTCAGAAGATGGCGGTAATTGACAATGGTGGGAGGCATGCCGTCAGCAATTGGCAGGTTCTTCAGGAATTTTCCAACACATTCACGTTGGTTAAAATCATTATCGAAACCGGTAGGACGCATCAAATCCGGGTCCATATGGCACATATTGGTTGTCCTGTGGTCGGAGATAGAGTGTATGGAGCGCATCGAGACAACAGTGCTTTTCCCAGGCAACTTCTGCATGCCTCGAGGCTGGTTTTTCATCATCCCATAACTGATCAACCGATGGATCATGTGGCGGATCTTTGGCCAGATTTTGCCGGAATTGTAAGGGAGTTGAGCGGCGAGCAGTCTGGGAGGGATGACTGTCAATGAATGTAGCTGTGACTGGTGGCCTGGGGTCAGGAAAGAGCACTGTAAGCAAGATCCTCGCTGTCGCCATGTCAGCTGAGCATTTAGATACGGATCAGCTTTGCCGGCAACAGATGCAGCGGGGGAACCCAGGATTTAACGCGTTTTTGCAGGTTTTTGGCAATCGCTATCTTTTGGACGACGGCTCACTCAATAGACAACTTTTGCGCCAGGCAGTATTCGCAGACAGTGGGGTGAAAAATGAATTGGAAGCGATTCTTCACCCCTTGGTTCGAAAACAGGTTGCTGAGTATTACACTCATTGCTGCACAGTTGGTAAAAGTTTGGTGGTTGAGGTTCCATTACTCTTTGAGGTTGGATGGCAGAAGGATTTTGCCATGTGTGTGGTCGTATATGTTCCTGAAGAGCTCTGTTTTAGTCGAGTGGCGGTCCGAGATGGTTTCTCGGTATCGGAGATACAAAGAGTTTGTGCGACACAACTACCCCTATCGGAAAAACTCAAATTTGCCCATTTTGTAATTGATAATAGCGGGACATTTGTCAGTACGGTGCAACAGGTCGCCTGGTTTAAGAAAAATCTTCAAGCTGGACAACAACCTAAGTAGTGTGCGACTGACAATCTGAAGCGTCAACAGATATGACTTGATCATTTTAATGTTGAAACGGCACAAAGAGCCGAAACGAAATCATAATAAACAGCCAAGTTATTTCATGACAGCCTCTAAAAAGCTTGACAGCAAATGCGTGAATACGTATAAGGGAAACATTGATTTTGAAATTCAATTCCTGTCTTTGCTGAATCATATCTTTTGAATCCTGTTTGTTCCACGCCGCTGCGAGATAGCTGTATCCGGAAGAAAGTTCCAGGACCATCTACAGACTTAAAATATTTGATTCGTCACAGATCTGGTCATGTATCCCATTCTATTGATAGTATCTGACCAATATACAGCAATCAACGAGTCGTATTGAAATCATCAATGATTTCCATTGCTATGGATTCTGTCTCGGCATTTCATGCAATGCCGTGTTCTTAACAGAAATTAAAATCCACACCGATGGCATGGCGAAAAGCCTGACGCGTCTTGGCGTCAATGGTATTTTCCCATTACCCTGCCAATAATTCCAGAAAGGAGAAGTAGATTAATGAATCTGGCGGAACTTAAACTGATGAAAATCGGTGAATTGGTGGCGCTTGGCCGTTCTTTAAAGGTCGAAGGCTACAGTGCGCTACGTAAGCAGGAACTCATTTTTGCAATTCTGAAAGCCCAGTCCGACAAGGATGGGAAGATGCGCGGCAATGGTGTCCTGGAAATACTGCCCGATGGCTTCGGTTTCCTTAGAGCCCCTGATTATAATTACCTGCCTGGCCCAGATGATATTTATGTTTCTCCTTCGCAAATACGCAGGTTGAATCTTCGAACCGGAGATACTATTGAAGGATTGGTTCGAGCTCCAAAAGAGGGTGAGAGATATTTTGCCCTGTTAAAGGTAGATAGTGTCAATTTTGATCCGCCCGAAGCATCCAAGCAGAAGACATTGTTCGGCAACCTCACGCCGCTTCATCCCAATGAGGCTTTTAGCTTGGAGTGGCAGCCTGACAACATATCCATGCGTATTATGGATATGTTTGCACCTATAGGAAAAGGTCAGAGAGGACTTATTGTCGCTCCACCACGAACTGGAAAAACAGTTCTCATGCAGAAAATTGCTAACTCCATTGTGCGAAATCACAAGGAGGTGTATCTGATTGTTCTTCTCATTGATGAGCGTCCGGAAGAGGTCACGGAAATGACCAGAAGTGTCAAGACCGCCGAGGTTGTCAGCTCGACCTTTGACGAACCACCACAGCGCCACATTCAAGTAGCTGAAATGGTAATTGAAAAAGCAAAGAGATTGGTTGAGCATAAGAAAGACGTAGTAATTTTGCTCGATTCTATTACTCGACTCGCCCGCGCCTACAACACCGTTACTCCGGCAAGTGGTAAAATTCTCTCCGGTGGTGTTGAAGCCAACGCCTTACATCGGCCGAAACGATTCTTTGGTGCGGCGAGGAATATCGAGGAAGGGGGCAGTTTGACCATTCTCGCCACGGCACTTATTGAAACGGGGAGCCGAATGGATGAGGTAATCTTTGAAGAATTCAAGGGAACCGGCAATATGGAATTGATACTTGACCGGAAGATGGCCGATAAACGAATTTTTCCTGCTATCGATCTCAAACGGTCAGGGACTCGGAAGGAAGATCTCCTTATCAAGGCAGATGCGCTCAATCGAATCTGGATACTTCGTAAGCTTCTTAATTCAATGAATCCAGCCGATTGCATGGATTTTCTCATAGATAAGCTGAAATTGCAGAAATCCAACGCTGATTTTCTTGATTCCATGAATACATAAGATCTTCGCACAAACATGTAAAAGTTGATTTTTTGTTGAAAAAAATCGCTGTTTTGGTAATATACCTCTCTTGTGGTTTTTATAATATTCTCATTATCGTTAAAATTTGTTCACCCTCAAGGGGTGTTGGAGGAATAGGAGCTATGAAGAACGGAATTCATCCTGAGTATCACACAATCAATGCGGTATGTGCTTGTGGCAACAAAGTAGAAGTGGGGTCGGTGATGAAAGAGATGAAGGTTGAGATCTGCTCCGACTGCCATCCCTTTTTCACCGGCAAACAGAAGCTTGTGGACACGGCGGGACGTATCGAAAAGTTCAAACAGCGTTATGCTCAGCATTATGCCAAATTAGGAAAGGACAAATCCTAAGCCTTTGTGAAATAGTAATATGGCCAGTGTAATGCGGGGAACGGCAAAGGAGCCGTAAGGAAATGTTCAAAAATGGCCAGGCTATTTCTTAACGGCTTTTGATTTTTCTTTCTTGTCGGCTCTCTCCGACTAACAATGTATTCCCTATGAGGTCCACAACGATGCTAGCCATGGTTGTGGACTTTTTTCTTTCTCTTTTCCTGGTTAATAAGGCAGGCTATGTTTGAAAGATTTGCTGACCTAGACGAAAAGATTTCTCATCTTGAAGGCCGACTGTCCGACCCTGAACTGGTAAACAACCAAAAGGAATATCAAAAGGCTGTTCGAGAACATGCATATCTCGTTAAACTCAATGCCAAGTATCTGGAGTATATGAAGGTTCAGCAGGAGATCCGGGACAACAAAGCGATCCTCTTTGATGAATTAGAAGATCCGGAAATGAGAGACCTTGCCAAAGCCGAACTAGAGGGGTTGGCGAACAAGGAGGAAGAACTCGATCAGGAAATGAAAATCATTCTTCTTCCCAAGGATCCCAATGATGAAAAAAACATTTTTCTTGAAATAAGAGCGGGTACTGGAGGAGATGAAGCGGCACTTTTTACTGGAGATCTGTTTAGGATGTATTGTCGTTTTGCTGAAAATATGGGTTGGCGGGTTGAGATTATGAGCTCCAACCCTATTGGTATTGGTGGATTCAAAGAAATCATTGCCCTTATCAGTGGAGAGCAGGTTTATTCAAAACTCAAATATGAAAGTGGTGCGCATCGGGTGCAACGGGTGCCGGAGACCGAGACTCAGGGGCGGATCCACACCTCGGCTGTTACCGTGGCGATTTTACCGGAAGTTGATGAGGTTGAATTAAATATCGATATGAATGAGTTGAAGTTTGATGTCTTCCGCTCTTCAGGGCCTGGCGGGCAATCGGTTAATACAACAGACTCCGCAGTGCGGGTCACCCATTTACCAACCGGTTTGGTTGTTATATGCCAGGATGAAAAATCGCAACATAAAAACAAAGCCAAGGCGCTGATTGTGTTGCGGGCGCGGTTGCTCGATCAAATGGAACGGGAGCGTCACGAGAAAATTTCCAAGGATCGAAAAAGTCAGGTAGGCAGCGGTGACAGGAGTGAAAGAATTCGCACCTATAACTTCCCCCAGGGACGCATGACTGATCACCGCATCAACCTCACTCTCTACAAACTTGATTCGATAATGAGTGGCAAGATTGAAGATGTGATTTTCCCCCTGATTGCCCATGATCAGGCGGAAAAACTCAAAGGTATTCAATAAGGCTTTGGTGCATTTGATGTTGCTTTCGGCACTCCTTAAATTTGCTGAGGGCGAGCTCGAACAGGCGGGTATAGAGGAATATGTCTTAGAGGCACGACTTCTCCTTCAGGCATGTTTGAAAAAATCGCGAACCGAAATATTTCTTTCTGCGCTCGAGGTAGTGGCGAGTGCAGATCAAACCAGGTATCTCGGTTTTATAAGTCGCAGAAAAAAGAGAGAACCGGTCGCGTATATTCTCGGGGAGCAAGACTTCTGGTCCATGCCGTTCTTTGTTTCTCCATCCGTACTTATTCCAAGGCCTGAGACAGAGTTTCTGCTTGATCGGGTTTTAGCTCTTGTCACTCCTGAAAATTTACAAAAAGGGGCTCTGCTTGATCTTTGTTGCGGAAGCGGAGTGATCGCCTCCGTACTTGCAACAGAAACCGGGAAAAGGATTATTGCCTCGGATATCTCGTCTTTGGCACTCGAAATTTGCCGATCAAACCTTTATCGCCACGGCCTGGTGGCGCAGGTGGCGTTGGTCGAAGCCGATCTTTTTTCTGCTTTCCGTATGCGGCAAGATTTTTCCCTTATAGTGTCGAACCCACCGTATGTGCGCCGATTTGATCTTGAAAACAATATCGAGGCCGAGGTTGCGAAACATGAGCCACGGCTAGCGTTGGATGGAGGGGGGGCTGGTATGGATTTCATCATCAGGATACGGCAAGAGGTGCCGAAACTCATCTGCCCTGGAGGACAGTTGTTCTTGGAAATCGGAGCGGATCAGGGTGAAGCTGTACGGTTACTCTTTACTGAAGGGCAAAAAGGTCGCTCAGATTTCCAACAGGTTGATATACTCGTTGATTATGCTGGACGAGACAGAGTGTTACATGCAAAAATGGTATTATGATACTAAAAAAGGTGAGGGGCTATGGAGAAACTAATCATTGAGGGCGGCTTTCCGTTGCACGGAGAGGTACGAATCAGTGGCGCGAAGAATGCCGCACTGCCATTGATGGCAGCCACACTTCTGACTTCAGGGCGACACACTCTTCGTAATGTTCCAGACCTGCGCGATACCCGAACATTTGTCAGGCTTTTGGAAAATCTTGGGGTAAAAAGCGAGCGCTACGATGATGTTCTGATTTTGGACTCAACCCATTTGAACCACACCGAAGCACCTTACGATCTCGTGAAAACCATGCGCGCTTCGGTGTTGGTGCTGGGACCTTTGCTTGCCAGGTTCGGGAAGGCCAAAGTTTCACTACCTGGGGGCTGTGCCATTGGCGCCAGACCGATCAATTTCCATATCATGGGATTGGAGCGTCTCGGAGTTATCTGCAATCTTGAAGGGGGCTATGTCGATGCTCATGTTGACGGGCCGATGCAGGGCAATGTTATCTATTTCGATATTCCTTCGGTCACCGGCACTGAAAATTTGCTAATGGCTGCTGTATTGGCAGAAGGGACGACCGTTCTGAAAAATGCTGCCCGTGAGCCTGAAATTGGCAACCTCATCGACATGTTAAACACTATGGGGGCGAGAATTGATGGCCGTGACACAGACAATCTCACAGTTCATGGGGTGAAGGAACTCAACCCTGCCGAATGCACCATCATTCCAGATCGGATCGAGACTGGAACCTATCTTATCGCTATAGCTGCAACCGGAGGTTCTGGAAAGGTAACTGGCTGCAACCCTGCTCATCTGCCCGCTCTTCTTGAAAAACTACGTTGTGCCGGTCTGTTAATTGATGAGACCGCGGATTCAATCAGCATTAGTTGGCCGGCCAGGCTGAGAGAAGTACCTATATTGAGCAGTGTGGACATCAAGACTATGCCTTTTCCTGGGTACCCAACTGACTTGCAAGCGCAGTATATGGCCTTGATGACACTTGGCTCTGATATTTGCGTGATAACCGAAACAATCTTTGAAAACCGTTTCATGCACGTTGCGGAGTTGCAGAGAATGGGAGCCAGAATAAGGGTAGATGGCCATTCTGCAGTTGTGTCAGGCCGTGGAATGCAAGGATTGGCCGGTGCTCCGGTTATGGCCACTGATCTACGGGCCAGTTCATCCCTCGTTATTGCAGGGCTCGCAGCGTCTGGGCGCACTGATATTTCTCGTATCTATCATCTGGAACGTGGTTATGAAAACCTGGTAGAGAAACTCAGCGGTTTGGGCGCCCGTGTGTGGAAAGAACAAGAGTAGGAAGACGGAGACCGGTTCATGTTTGCCAATGGTGCCATGAATTGATCAGGCCGTTGTAAAAAGTAATATGGCCTAACCCATGTTTAACACCCTGAGTGTCCACTCCGGCTT
>JAHJLI010000059.1 GCA_018821785.1 Pseudomonadota bacterium | reverse complement strand
TCGGCTCCGGCTTGGGAGCTGGGGCATCGTTACCATCACGACCATCGACCCCAGATCTACCGTCCATCCCAGGCTCTCCCTTTACTCCTGGTGGGCCTTTGATTGTATCGACCCTATCCAGGCCTGTCCCACAGCTTGAAAGCAGCAGCATTGAAACTAAATAGATTTTATAGCTTTGTACCATTTTTCCCTCATCCAGCAAACGCCGTCACGCAGGCGATAGATGTGCGCTGACGAACAGTTAATAATTCTTGAAATCTCGTTGTAGGAACCCGTTTTAGCGTAAGCTTTTTCTATGACCTGCTTAGCTTTTGTCGGGTTGATGTAGGTGTCTGTGATTTTCCGTGGCATTCTTCCTCCTGTTGTTGTTTAAGTTCTCAAGTAGAGAAACTACACAAACAACAGGAGAATATCAAGAGAAAATGTATATACAGTTAAAAGCTGTAAACTGTTCGCTTTTTCATCACAGTTTCATTGCCGCGAATAATCATGGTGTACTCTGGATCAAAGTTATTCATATATTCTCTGAGTTCTTTTCTGCTATTTGCAACATACTGAATTGTACTTACCACATAGTATTTAACGGGCTCCTTGCGGGACTCATCGGGTTCTAGGTCGATAAGTGCTTCTGCTTCAACTGCTTCTAGCTGCTCAAGCGTAGGTAACTCCATAGAATTCATTTGCTCTTGTTCTGACATGCCTGCTCCTGTATTGTGCGTGGTAAATACATGTATATACATATAACAAACGGCGGTAAAATAGTATGGGAAAAAGAGATAAAATTTCAGATGATTCTTTCGTGGTATCAATCCGTATTTGTAGACTTGAATGGGAAAAACTCGGTAAGATTACAAACAATCGATCTAAGTTTGTGAGAGAGTATATCTCTCGGACTATACAGAGAAAAATAGGAAAATAAAAAAACCAGATGCATATTTCTATGTATCTGGTATTTTAAGTTTCCGACAACCGTGAAGAAGCCAGCAGAACTTGCACTTTTTATATACCTATCGTGTGTCTAAAATGCAAGTTAAAAGATACAAAAAAAAGATAGGTAAAAAGCATGTACTCCGAAGGTTTCAGACAAGTACCAAGAAAACTAATCCGACTCATCAAGGAAAATCCTAATGCTGTACTGATGTATTGCTACCTGGTCGATCATATGGATGACAGGGTAGAAATGACGTACAAGATGTGTATTTCAAAGGAACATGATGGCATAGGTCTTACGATGAAAATGGCAAGGGATGCCCTGAGTGACCTTGTGGCTCTTGGTGCCATAACTGCGTCAAGAAGTGGTAACGGAGTTCTGGTTTCTGCCGTAAACTACTGTAATTGCTCAGGGCAAACTAAGGGCAAACTTAGGGCAAACTTAAAGACAAACTTTAGGGCAAACTTGGACAAGCCTGATGTTATCGATATCTTTGGTAATATAGCTGACGAGCCACAACCAAAGGGCGAAGTTGAGGGCGAAGTTGAGGGCACGCACTTTGATCAGAGTAGGGCAAACCTAGGGGGTGTTCTATATAGAGGAGATAAAAGAGAAAAGAATATTAACAGCGAAGACATGCTAACGCCTGTCATTGTGACTCCTCAGCAAGCTGAGTCATCACCTAAAAAAAGGAAACGAGTAAGTAAGCCAAAAGAACCATCCAAGAGCAAGGGACTGCGTGAAGCCTACTCTCAGGAATTCTCAGCAGCCTATAACATCCCTGCCCCCAAGTGGGGAGTTAAGGAGTGGGCTCCAGCACAAAGTCTTATCAGCGAACTTGGAGAAGAAACTGCCATTGAAATGATAAGAAAATATTTCAAGACAGATGATAACCACGCAAAGAAAGTTGGTCATGCCTTTACCTACTTTATTTTTACAAAAAATAGGTACTATGTCGAAGCCAATAAAATACCAAAGAAATTTGAATATACGACATTTGTAAAAGACTTTAAACCTTGTGCAGATGCTGCAACAAAGATAAGAGAAAGCTACAACAACGAAAAGGGGTAATTATGCT
>JAHJLI010000058.1 GCA_018821785.1 Pseudomonadota bacterium | reverse complement strand
GACATACCAATGGTGTTGGACGCGTATGCAGGTTATTATGATTACTTCTCTTCATTTTATAAAGCTATAAATTATCCAGAAGAATTGGTTGGTGAAAAATATCCTATTCCACCTCAACAAGACCGTCACTCTGTAGAGGAAATTATATCCAAAATTGCTTTCAAAAACCCAATGAAATATCATTTTGGAATTGTATGTTAGCGATTGAGAACGAATATCATAACAAGATTATTTGTTTAATAGACATGCTGATTATGGCATTATCAGCAGGTCTATTGAATAGAAAATAAATCAAACTTCAATCGCTTCCTAGAGAAGTTTTGTTTGATCTTTAGTTAGTTTTTGTGAAGTGGAAAATACAGAAAGATTATTCAACAAAAAATAATTGCAAATACAATAATGGTCAAAACTTCTGGAGGCATGATACTTAAATCCAACCATAAAATGCACCGGATAAACAGGTGATTTTTACGTTCACGGCGACTTCGTCGCCGTGAATCGCTGTGCTGACTTTGTCAAGCCCCTGGTCCCGTCGCTGCGCGCCAGAACCAGGAGCTTGACCAGACACCGTGAACACCACAACCAAGCTAAGCTTGCTTGCGCTGCCCACGGCGCTGGTCAGCACCGCGATTGACCTGAAAAAGTTTGAGATAGGAGGTGAGGCAGACTGTAACTAATTATGAAGGGGAGTTGGAATTGTCTATTTATTTGAGAATAGTTGCATTTAAAAAGGGGGTATAAAGGATGAATATTGTTCGGAACCGCATTCCACTTATAATTCCATTGAAAATTTTTTTAGCTCTGTCGATTGTGGTATTGCTATTGTCTGGTTGTGTTGCTCTTTCAAACTATTCTGCTGCCAGTTATGAGCATCTCACACAACTCAAAGCATTCCACTTGAAGTTCATAAATGATTTTACTACAGAAATTTCACAAAAAGCTGATATAAATAAAGTTGCACAGGCTGAAAGTACGGGTGATCTGAAATTTCGCGAAGCCGAAGCCTATGCACAGGGCATGAATGATGAATCGCGTACATATAACATCCAAGTATTGCGGAGTATGTTCATAGAAAATGTATCCTGGCTAAAAAATGGAGAGACATTTGGAAAGTCATATGCTGAACAACAAGAAAAAATTCTCACATTGGCATATGACCAAGCAATTAAAGGTGAGAAATATCGCAAAGGTGCTCCAACTAAATAGGAGGTTACTATGAAAGACATAGAAACAATTCTTGACTCGATTAAAGATAAGTCACTTGATGAAATTAAGAAGGAGTTTAAGGAACTCCTTGAAACCGGCAAGAAGGATAGCACAGATTTTGTAAAGGAATGTGCGGCAAACACTGCCCGATGGCTTGCTATGAAGGCCGAAGGCCAATTAACCGAAGAAGAGGTGAAAAGTCTTTTGAAATCCCAGAAGAAAATTGCTCAAATTTTCGTGAACACACAATCAATTGCCGCAAGGGCACGGATTCAAAAACTTGTATACAGGCTACTCGATATTGCCATTGACGTTCTTATTGCCTCAATATAAATGTGGTCAACAATAGCATCATAAGGGACATCAAGAAAAAGGCTGTTTTTCAAAAGTGGTCTCCGTGCAAAATTCATCATTGACCCAAGTTGGTTGACACGCGTTCTTGGTATCCCTTATTCAAAACGTCAATAATCAATATTCTTTTTGCCGTCAAAATAATGCGGTAAAAATAGCTCAATTAATTGAGGGGTAATGTATGAATTTAAGACTTCTGTTAGCTTTATCTTTACTACTTAACTTAACAGGATGTGGTTACTTTAATTACCAAACAACTGAAAAAGGAAAATTTGGCGGTGATTTAGAAGTTCGTTGGGTTAAACCAAATCAGTTTATATTCTTACCAGCACAAAATAACCCATTTTACTTTGAGAGAAACGGTAAAAGAATTCAACCGAAAGCAATGTATACGGATGGGGGCTCGATACCCCAATTAATTTGGAATGTTCCTGGATATTCTCCATGGGGATATGCACCCGCTTACATTATCCATGATTGGATATTTGTTGCGCACCACTGTCAAGACCCCGATGATGGTGAGTATTCCTTCAATGAATCTGCAACAATTTTATCTGAAGGAATCAAAACTCTAATGGAAAACAAGGTCGCTCCAAAAAGTTACTTCACCCACTATACTATTAGTAAAGCCGTAGAAAGTAAAATAGCGGAAAATTATTGGGATGACAAAAAATACAAAGATGACGGTAAATGCACAGTTCGCTTAGATAAATATCTGATTGAACCAACGCTTATAACGGTGATTCGAGGAGAGGATCTTAATTGATTATAACGCGATAAAATTAAATGAAAAAGTGGGACAATTCAATGGACACCATACTTAATTCCAACAATAACATTCTGCGGTCAAGCCGCAGATGTTCTTCCAAGTTCCACCCGCTAATGACTTGAAAAATAAGCAAAAATGTGGTAGCGCAAAGACGCAAGCGTATTGCATAACATGCGTTGATGCGAAGTACGCTTGCGTCTTTGCGTAAGCGATGGAATTTTACTTATTCCTTCAGACAGGAATTGCGATTGAGATCAGAAGAACCAAAAGATTCACCTCCAACTTCGCTGCGCTATGTGGGTGATCTTCCCGTTAGTTTTCATGAAATATGGGAGATGACTTGGCAATGGGCTAAAAGAAGGCACCCGAAAAAGATGCTTAAATGGATTAAATTTAAATATTTCCAGAGCATTGGGACCAGAAGATGGGTGTTCAGAGAGAAGGATGACCCTATTTCACTTCTCAAATTAAGTGATATCCCCATCCGCCGTCACATCAAGATAAAAGCAAACGCCAATCCATATGACCCGGAATGGTATGAATATTTTATCGAACGTTCACAACGATTACTGTCGGGTGCTTGACTGCACCTTATCAATGCTTGAGCCCTGTGAGGCGAAAGTCTCACGCAGGGTTCTTAGGGGGGGATGGGATCGCAAGGTCCTGTTCCTACCCGACATAAACCAGTGATTTTAACGTTAGCTTTTACTTGGCAATCTTCAATTGAAGAACACACCTAATAGGTTAAGGTTTTTTTTTTTTTTTTTTT
>JAHJLI010000057.1 GCA_018821785.1 Pseudomonadota bacterium | reverse complement strand
AGTCCGTCCAGCAGAAATGCTTTTTGTCGGGGATACGCCAATTGATATTCGAACCGGTAAGGTTTCAGAGATGACAACTGTCGGAGTTACCTGGGGGTTTCGCAATTTCAGCGAATTACAGAAAGAGAACCCCGATATCATCATCAACCATCCTATGGAACTTTTACAATATGTTTAACCTCCCGCCTGAAATAATCAGCCTCGCCAAATATGCAGCACCTCCCATTTTGGGTGCTTTTATCGGATATCTCACCAACCACGTTGCCATTAAAATGTTGTTCCGGCCCCTTAAACCATGGAAAATTGGTGGGATACGGGTCCCGATGACCCCAGGTGTTATTCCCTCTAAGAGAGTGGATTTAGCCAAAAACATGGGTGAAGTTGTCGGAGATCATCTCTTGACCAGCAAAGAGATCGGCAAAGGCTTACAAAATGAGGCTTTTCAGCTGCATTTATTGCAACTTATCAAGGACAAAATTGAAGGGATTTTACAGCAAGATCTCGGTACGCTCGCTTCAATAGTACCGGCTAAATTTCGGGTGTATTTTGATATCGGCAGTAAGACCTTAATTTATCAAATAAAAGATAAACTCCGTGGTTTTATTAATTCAGATGAATTTGTGGAAATTGCCGAAAATTCCATTGAGCGGCGAATCGAACAATATCTTGCCAGTGAAATTGGCACGATTGTTTCCGGTTCGCAAAGGGAAATGGCTTACGGATTTATCGAGAAGAATATCGCTCGAATGTTCATGAGTGAGGCGATGGAACAGTGGGCCGAAGATTTTGTGCATCAACAGGTTTACAGCATTTTACACCAAGAAAAATCGTTGACGGATATTCTTCCAGGCTCCCTTCTTCTAATGCTGCAAGACACCATAGAGAGACAGACTCCTGCGCTTCTCAGTCGTCTGGCAACAATTGTTTCTGAACCTGAGGTGAGGGATAGCATCGTCAAGGGTGGTTGTGCCGGAGTGGAAAGCTTCATAGGATCAATGGGTTCGATGGCGGATATGGTTCGTGGATTTGTGCGCATGGAGACAGTTGAGGGAAAAATCCGTGAGTATCTCATTGAAAAAGATGATGATATTGTTGCCTGGCTAAAATCAGAAGAAGTGCAGGCCAAGGTCGTTCACATTCTCAGGGAGAGAAGTGGGGAGTTTTTGCGTAAGCCCATTGTTCATTTCATAAAGGCTGATGATCAAAGAGTTGTCGAAGAGTTTTGTGACCGCTGCGCTCAGCAAATGATGCTGGTGCTCAGAGGGAAAGATATATCGGTATTGCTGACCTCAATGATTAAGTCAAATCTGGAGGACCATTTTGAATCCGGCTCCACAAGCCTGCATCAAGTATGCGAAATGCTGCTGGGAAAGGAATCGTTGTCGGGAAAAAAGACATGGTTGAAACAGGAATTGTGCTCGATTCTCCAATCACCTGAAACCTTTAATACCATTGAATCTCTGATCGACTCGATGGCGGTTGCGTTGCTGCAGAAAAAAATCGGCAAAATGGCTCATATTATACCTGTAGGGGTGAGGGAAGGGATGGCCAGGTCTTTGCAAAAAACGACCTCCGCTATGCTCGCAGCCGAGGTCCCCGGCCTAGTCCAATCGCTGAATATTAAAAATATTGTTACAGAGAAAGTGAATTCACTAGATATCTTGAAGCTTGAAGGATTGCTGCTTTCTATTATGCAGGAGCAGTTTAAATATATTAATCTCTTCGGGGCGTTACTCGGATTTATTATTGGATGTGGTAATCTGCTTATTCTTTTTTAGTACCACAAACTCATTAACGTGAAATCTTGGTGGCAAGCTGCCCACAGGCAGCAGAGATATCTGAACCTCGGCTGTTCCTGATGAACACAGTAAAATGGGCATCGAGGAGAATCTTTTGAAAAGCCATGAGCCTTTCCATGCCGGGGCTCTGGTAGGGCAGTGTCGCCGATTCATTATAGGGGAGCAGATTGATTTTACACGGAATGTCTTTCAGCTTACGCGCCAATTCCCGAGCATCACGGTCGCTGTCATTTATATCTTTTAACAGGATATACTCAAACATAATCCTTTTTCTTTTCGGCATGGGAAAATCACGGCAGGCAGCCAACAAATCGTCGATTGGATAACGGTCATTTATCGGCATGAGCTTTCGGCGGGTAACATCATCCACGGCGTGCAAGGAAATAGCCAGATTGACTGGTGATTTTTCTCCCAATTCTCTCAGTTTCGGCACTATTCCGCAGGTTGAAACGGTGATTCTCCTGGCGGTTAAATCCAAACCTTTTTGTTCAGTAATTATCGATAATGATGCGAGAACGTTGTCAAGATTATTGAGCGGTTCTCCCATTCCCATATACACCACATTAGTGACCCTGTCCGGACCGATGAGTTTTTCCTTGGGTTCTGCGAGCAGGTAATCCCTTACTGAACATATCTGATTGACAATCTCTGACGGGGTGAGATTTCTTTTAAATCCCATAGTCCCGGTAAGACAAAAAGAGCAACCCATGGCGCAACCAACCTGGGATGAGATGCACAGAGTGTTCCTGTCAGGTTCGGGAATAAGGACGGCTTCAATGATATTTGCGTCACCAAGTCGAAAACCAAACTTGACGCAACCGTCGGTGGCCTTTTCAATGATGGGGTTCACGAAGTGCGAGATATAGGCCTTCTCTTCAAGGATTGTTCTGAAAACCTTGGCAATGTCGGTCATCTGCGAAAACTCGGTAATCCCAGGTCGATAGAGCCAGCCCATTATCTGCTTTGCACGAAAAGCTGGCTGGCCGAGACCGACAACAAAGTCAATCAACTGCTCCTGGGTGAGATCTTTCAGGTCGGTTTTCATCAAGAAGCTCATAAAGCTCTCCTATGCTCAGCAACGAGAGGCGATGCTCCGCTTTTTGCCATCTCTATCGATGCAAGAAGATCAACCTGGTCTTTTGGTAATCGTCCGAAGATAGGCAAATAACTTGAGGCGTGATTGGCGTGAAACTGGCAGCGGACGTTTTGCAGGTGACGTATTAACAGAGAGAGTTCGGCAAGAATTTCCTGAGGATTCGGCAGAAGAAATTTTCCGGCCTGTATCTCCTGCCCTAGAACGGTGTTTTTCAGAGGGATCAGGGTCAGCATGGCAATTTGGCTGGGGGCCATGGCGGTTAAAACTTTTGCTGTTTTTTCTGCATGACGTTTTGACAAGGCAATACCACCGAGGCCCAGAAGTGCAGTAACCGAAAGAAAAATCCCGACCCCGCGGATTTTTCTTCCGGCAGCTATCATCGACTCTGCTGTTTCACCTTTTTCGATGCGCTGTAATATTTCATCGCATCCACTTTCAAGCCCCATATATATCCGGTCGAGTCCCAGGGCTTTCAACTCCAGTAAAATGTCTTTACTTTTGCCACGGATTGCTCTGGCATTGCCATAAAGAGAAATTCTTGAGATCCAGGGAAGATATTCATGAACGAGCTGAAAAAGGCGAACCAGCCTTTTTTGAGAAAGGATAAGAACATCTCCGTCGGCAAGAAACACCCTTTTTTGATTGCGGCAATGTTGACGGGCAAACCGCAGGTCCTGCTTTATTTCTGCCTCGTCTTTGATGGTGAAAGAGACATCTTTATAGGCACCGCAGAAGGTGCATTTGTTATAAGAGCATCCGACCGTCACCTGGAGGATGATAGAATCAGCCTCACTGGGCGGTCGGATGACATTTCCTACATACTGCATCAGGTTGCCGGATTCTTGCTTTCAAATTCCTGCATGAATTCGACGAGTTTGACTACACCTTCTCGGGGGAAGGCATTGTAAATTGAAGCTCGGCACCCACCTAAAGAACGATGTCCTTTGAGGCCGTTGAGGCCGATTGCTGTTGCCTCGCTGATAAATTTTGTCTCAAGCTCCTTAGTGGGGAGATTAAAGGGGACATTCATGAGAGAACGGGAATCTTTTTCGGCATGGCCACGGTAATAATCGGTCCTATCAATGGCGGCATAGAGAAGTTCGGCTTTCTCAATGTTGATTTTTTCTATGGCCGCAGTGCCACCAATTTTTTTAAGCCATTTCAGTACTTCACCCATCACATAAATAGAAAAGCAGGGAGGAGTATTGAACATTGAGCCTTTGTCGGCATGTGTTTTGTATGACAACATGGTAGGGATATTCGCAGGAGTTCGTGCCAACAGGTCTTCTCTGATGATAACCACAGTGACACCAGCCGGACCGAGGTTCTTTTGCGCGCCGGCAAAAATCAGGCCGAACCTGGAAACATCTATGGGCCTGGAAAGGATGTCCGAACTCATGTCGCTGATCAACATTTTGTCAGACTTAGGCAGGTCAGGAAACTGGGTGCCATAAATGGTATTATTGGATACATAATAAAGGTATTCAGAGTCAACAGCCGTAGAATATTCACCGGGTTTTGGTACACGTTTGAAACCGATTTCTTCACTGGAGAAGGGAACGTCAACAGTACCGAATAATTTCGCTTCTTTAATGGCCTTTTTTGACCAGGCGCCAGTGTTGAGATACGTCCCTTTTTTCCCGGGGCCTAACAGGTTCATAGGGACCATGAAAAATTGGCTTGAGGCGCCACCTTGCAAGAACAACACTTTGTAGTTGCTCGGGATTCCCATGAGTTCACGGAAATTGGCTTCTGTTTCATCGGCAACGGCAATAAATTCTTTAGACCGGTGACTGATTTCGATAAGTCCAATTCCTGTTTGCTGAAAATTGATGACATCTTGCCCAGCTTTCTGCAATACTTCATAAGGGAGTGTTGCCGGCCCGGGACTGAAATTAAATACTCGCTCAGCCATTGAATGATTCTCCTGTATACGTGTTGAGTGAAAAAAGAGTGAGATAATATTTTATTATATGTAGGTGTTACGTCCCGAAATCACCTTGGGGCGTAACACCTGTAGCACACTGGCGCAAGGCTTCATATAAGACAATCCCGGCAGTCATGGCAAGGTTCAAACTGCGGATATAGGTGTTTTGCATCGGCAAAGTGAAGCATCTATCATTATATAATTGAAGAATATCTTCAGGCAATCCCTTTGTTTCTTTACCGAAAATTAAAAAACATCCTGGTTTGAACCGAGCTGAAGTATATTTTCTTGTAACCTTCGTGGTAAAGAAAAAAAGGTGTCGTTCATTCTGTGCCGAGAGAAAATCATCAAGGCTTGGCCAATGTTGAATGACAACGTGCTGCCAATAATCGAGGCCGGCTCTTTTGAGGTGTTTGTCATCTGTCGAAAAACCCAAGGGGT
>JAHJLI010000056.1 GCA_018821785.1 Pseudomonadota bacterium | reverse complement strand
TGAGATTTGGCAGAATCGCCTCCATCCTCCTTAAAGCAGCCCCACCGGTTGCTGCTTCCTCTATTGTATATCCCCGCTTGGCCAAAACCATCGATATAACCTTTCTTGAGGTCGGGCTGTCCTCGACCACCAAAACCGTTTTATCCGTATTTCCACCTTTCGTTTCCCGAACCACGGCAGCGGCCGAGGTGGCAGGTGGTGTCACAACCACAGCCGGTTTGACCGGAGCCTTGCTTACCGGGACCACCACAACCGGAGTCGCAGGCTCACTCTTTTTTACCACTGCGGGGCTCGGTGCAACCGACTTGGGATGTGGTGCAACTTTTACCGGGGCAGGTGCAGCCGATACTTGCGCGGGCTTTGCTATGGGCAGAGCAGCAGGTTCGGTCTTTTTGTCACTGGCAGGTACTGGTGCACCCGGCGCAGCCATCGGCTTTTCAAGATATTTCTCAATTACTGCCAGGAGCTTTGCGGGATCAAAGGGTTTGGTCAGATACTCATTCGAGCCATGGAACAAGCCCTTCAATCGATCTGAAGGCTTGCTCTTACCGGTAAGCATGATCACGGGCACCTCGGCCAATCCAGTACTCTGCCTTAGTCTCGAAAGTACCTCGTAACCAGTCATATCTGGAAGCATCACATCTAGCAGAACCAGGTCAGGCACCCCCTCTTCGCTCCTTTGCAGCGCCTCCGAACCGCTTTTCGCCTCGACAATGGCGTATCCCTTGCGCTCGAGCAGCATGCTGATAACTTTTCGGGAGGTCTTACTGTCTTCAACCACCAAAATAGTTTTTTGCTTTGCAGAAGTCACAGGAGCGCTGGTTGCGCGTGGTTCGGGAACCGCCTTGTCCACCTGTTTCAAAGGTTTGGCAACCGGTGCCGTCTGTTTCAGCAAGAGGGTTGCGGCCCTGGTAAATATCGGCTCCAGTGGCGATATCTGCAGCGCCTTATTGATAAATTCCCTTGCCCGATCGATGTTGCCAAGGGAAAAGTGGCCGAGACACAGACAGTAGGCAATGCGAGAATTCTCTGGGTGGGTCTGCAATTCCCGTTCGTATGCCTGGATGGCATGAGCCAGTTCGGAACTGCTGCTGCTCTCAGGAAGGTAACCATCAGCAATACGCAACATACCCTGGCAGGTCTTGCAACGTATTTCGCCAACAGTAATTACAGACCAGCAATAGATGCATCGCTTCACCGTTTCCTGCGAGCCACCGAGCTGGGGTTCGATTTTTTCTATCTCCCGCTGTACGGCCGGATCACAATTGCCCCATTTTCGTGCCTCGGCCAACGCCTTTTTTAAATAATCTTGGCGGATCATCAACCGGGAATGCCAAAGCCACGCCGGATAATAAAAGCGGTTGCTGCGCAGGACTTCGACCAGTTTTGAGCCGGCCTCCGTCCGTCTAAACTGATAGATGAGATGAATTGCCTGCTGGAGGCTTTCCTCTTCATCGCAACTCTTAGCAGCCGGTGAAAGACCGGGCAATCTACTCAGCAGTCTTTCCACCAAGGTGAGACTGAGAGAAACGTTGCTCTCCACCGACCCAGTGGATGTTTCCGCCTGAATATCTCCATCTTGAATGGCTGCCAGAGTAAGAAACGCTCCATTACCACTCAGCTTGCCGCAGACTGCGCTTGCGACCTGACCTTTACGAACCTGAAGGGTTCCTGTTTTCTTGACATTTTTTACGCATACGTCAACATTCCCGGAAAGCACCTGTTGCGACTTGAGATACAGCAGAATATTCCTCTCAGTCTCGGTAGAAATGACGCGTGAGTCGGTCATGACAAGCCCCTGAACGTTAAATGAAATTCCGACAGTCTGGGCATCGAAGTAAGATGGACCACCTGCCGTTTCTAAAGAATGTGCCCCGACAATCTTTATAAAAATGCTTACATCTCTACCTCTGGGTCGAGGTTAGTCCAAAAAAAAATTATCTACAGTTTTTTTGCGAAGAATTTTTCGTGAAGAATTCCGATTATCGGGCTTAGGGGCAAACCGAATCATGGGCGGTAAAAACACCCTTCTCATCGATTTTGACGATGACCGCACATTTGCTGGGATCGCCGTTCCCGTCGAAACTGATCTTTCCTGATGCTCCATCAAAATCTTTAATCTGGCCCAGAGCCTCCTTTACAGCCTTGCGGTCCCGCACCAAATCCCCAGACAACTGTCCGGTATTTTTGATCGCCTGGATCAGCAATCGCACAGCATCCCAAGTAAGTGCCGCAGGCTCATCAGGGTTGTTTCCATAAGCTTTGGAAAAGGTCTCCACGAACTCCTTGTTTAATCCCTTGGCATTGCCCGGTGCATAATTTCCAGTGAAGAACAACCCGTTGCAGTCACTTCCGCACTCGCCTATAAGGTCACCCCCGGCCCAGGAGTTACTGCCTACGACAGGCATCGTGATTTCCATTTTCTTTGCCTGCCTGACAATAAGAGGCACCTCATTATAATGCTGCGGAGTGAAAAGGAACTGAGCTCCTGATCCCTTTATCCGATTCAGCTGCTTGCTGAAGTCCACTTCACCGGTCCTGAATTCCTCGAAGGCAACCACCGAACCGGGGCCGTTCACCGCTTCAAAGGCCTCTTTGAAACTGTTTGCCATCCCCCGGGGATAGGCACTTATAATATCATAGAGCACCGCTGCCCTGGTGGCCTTAAATTGACTGGCGGCAAACTTGGTGAGAACCGGTCCCTGAATGGTAAAGACGAAACAGGTACGAAAAACAAAAGGGCGATCCTTGGTGGTAAGTGGCGACGTGGACCAAGGAGAAATCATTGGCGTCGCGTAGGCCTGAGCCATCTGAGCAACGGGGATCGCCTGGCGACTGATGAGCGGTCCAATAATACCCAGCACCTTCTCCTGGCTGATCTGCTTTATCGCAAGAGCACCTGCAACTGAGGGATCCGAGGTGTGATCACCGTAAAGGAACTCAACCGTATAGGTTTTACCGCCGACTTGAAGTCCCCCTGCTTTTTCGATATCTTTTCGTACCAGTTCACCAGCTTTTATAGCATTTTTACCTACCAACTCAAACATCCCGGTTTGGGCTATATTAAAGCCGATTCGAATAACACCGTCAGCTCCAAAACCATTGCTGCATACAGCAACAATTACCGCAAGACTCAGAAAAAAAATCCCAACAGTTCTTTGCATAAGTTCTCTATGTTTTTTAGGCTAAATCCGCTTCGGTTTCTCCGATTTTGAAAACCTCAACTGCCGAATGCAGCTCCCGAGCGGTTCTACTCAAGACGTTCATCGATGCCGCCGTATCCTGTGAAGAAAGTGACGATTCGCGGCTGATCTCACCGACCCCTTTCATGGTCTGAGATATGGTCTCGGAAACATGCACCTGCTCTGTGGTAGCCGCAGTAATGGCCTCGATCAGTTCTGCCAGATCATTGGAAACCTTCTCAATTTCCTGAAGCTTGGCATGGGCACCGTCAGCAAGCTTAGAACCCTGCACAACCTTGCTGATACCATCATCAATGCGGTTACTAACCTCTTTGATTTCATTCTGAATACTCTTGACCAGAACATCGATCTGCTTGGTAGAGTTACTCGAATTATCAGCGAGACGCTGCACCTCATCGGCAACTACCGCAAAACCATGGCCGGCCTCACCAGCCATGGCTGCCTGAATGGAAGCGTTGAGTGCCAGAATGGAGGTGCGGTCGGCGATATCGTCGATAATCTGCACAATGTTGCCGATCTCCAGGGAGCTTTCACCAAGTCGTTTGATGGAGCGGGCAGTTTCATTGATCTGCTCGCGAATATCGGCCATAGCTTTGTTGGTCGCGGTAACCGCCAACGCGCCTTCCTGGGCGTTCACCCTCGATTGACGAGATACCGTCGCCGACCGTTGGGCGTTAGTGGCAACCTCCCGAATCGATTGGGCCATCTTCTCAATTGCCAGAACTGCCCCGGAAACCTCCTTCACCTGCTCCATATTTTTCTGTGCGAGGGTCATGGTCTGACGGGAAACCTGATCCGAGGTGGTATCGACAGATTCGGTCGCCACCTTAACCTTACTAATAATATCGGAGAACTGGTCAGCCATAGCGTTGAAAGAATCGGCAATGGCACCGGTCATGTCTTCTGTTACCTCGGCTCTACCGGTAAAATCGCCATCGCTCAAGGCACTGATCTCTTCCAACAGCTTCATGATCGATTCCTGAATGGTATCACGCTCTTCCTGGCTCTGAATGAGCACTGTGATATTATCGAGCATACCGTTCAATGTTGATGCCATTACTCCCAGTTCGTCATTACTTACAACCTCGGTACGAGCCTGATAATTACCCCTGCCAATTTCATCGAGAAGGCCCATGATGTGGCCTACCTGGCTGGTAAGCCCCCGTGACAGCTTAGCAGCAATAAAGACTGCCAGGAGAACGGAGAAGATACCTACAGCCAGCACAACTTTCAAGACCAGGGCGGCTGTATCCTCCATGTTCTTGGTCGCCTTCGCCTCATTGGTAATGGCAAAATTAAGGAATGATTTGATGGCCGGTTCCGCCCGTTTTGCCGCATCCTGATAGCCGACCGTCCTGGCAGCTATTATGCCGTCGGTGTTGCCTACCTCGACAAACCATTTGTCAAATTCCTTCAACTGTTCCATCAATTTTGCTTTGGCAGGTGAAACTATTACCGATGATTCAACAGAGTTCACAAAGGCGGTTCTCCGTTCTTTTACTTTGGCGCTGATTTCCCGGTCGGGAACCATGAGGTATTCCTGCAGGGCTGCTTTGAGCAGGAAAAAGCTGTTCTGAACCGGGGCAAGATTTAAAGAAGCGACCGTGGCGCCGAGGTTGTCAAGACTCTGCCGTAACTTGACCAACTCACCAAATTCCTTGTCGACACGCAGCTCGAGAATGTTAACGGTACCAACAAAGGCGCTGAGATATTCGTTGATGGAGTCCATTGCCGTTTGTGCTGCATCAATATCTTGAGGTGTTTTCGCCAACTGCTGAATCTGATAAAGTGTGCGATACGCCTCACCACCAAGAGCAATAAAGGGATTCAGATACAGTTCCTTGGCTTCGCGAATGCCTTTCTTTTCATGATTGAGAAGAAAATCCTTTTCATAGCGTTGCATTACACGAAGGGTGTTTTCGGTTTCCAGGCTCAGTCTGGCAATCTTGCCGTGGACCTGCACCAGGGTTTCAATTGTTTTTTGAGCGTAGGTCTGTGAGATCAAGGTTATTGCTATTACCGCAAGGGTAAGAGCAATCATCGTCATAAACGACCACAACAGTTTCGCACGAATCTTCCGGCGTCCCGCAAGTTGTGAACCGGCAACGCTTTGCACTACTCCAGGCTCTTCTGTTTTTCCGTCCATTACGTCTCCATAATTTCTGTTACTGTCCTTGAAAACGGACAAGCTTTCTCCGGCAAGGCCGCCGAAGCACCGCCTGTACAACCACACTCTTTCTTAACCAAGACCACCGCTATAAAAATCGAGAATTTTCAAGCAGACTACCCTAAATCCGCTATTTTTTGCAACTTTTTTGATCAACTTCACATCGGTTCTTTTTAATACCAGGGACTTGAGCTTCTCCTAAATCACTTAGAAAAACAATATGGTTCAATTATACATGACGCTAACTACCTGATATAGATATATGTTATCGGATAGTTAACGAGTATTCCTGAACCAAAGAAATCACCTGAGGGCGAGAATCCCTGTGATAATATCTTTCACAGCAAGCCCTTGGTGCGGCAATTGTTCGGCTATGCCACCCTGACCGATTCTGCTCGTACCAAAATATTTATATTTGGGATGCAAGCCTCTCTCCAGGAGCCAGGTCCCATAGCGTATGCCAAGCCCGGTCTTGCTGTTCTGACTTTCCACTACCATCACAAAGGGGCTCCCTCCCACCTTGGCAAGCATCTCTTCGTCGACAACATTCAGTGTCGGCTTGTTGATAAGCCCCACATCCAGACCCTTCTGGCGCAGCTGCAATACAGCATCCAGACAGCGATACGTCATTTCTCCATAGCTGACAAGATAGCCGTCTTTGCCATCACGAATGAGTTCATCTTTACCCGGCCTGAAAACATACCCGTCGCCAAAGAATTTTTCGCCGCTCTCATTGAGCAGATACGGGGTTGCCGAACGAGTCGAAAAGAGAAACCTGAGTCCCTGAGCATGAAACACTTCTTTCAGCATTGCCCGAAGCTGCAGCGTATCTGCCGGAAAGTAGAGTCGGGTCGCATCCCCTTCAGCGACCGCATTATCAGCAAAAAAGTTATTGATACCGAAATGACATGTGTTGTCGGCCATGTCATCGATTCCCGAATGGGAGAAATGGGCGAGTACATTGGCATGATTGAGGCGGGCCATGGTGATCTCGGAAACAACCATCTCAAGGAAGGCGGCAAATGTGCCGAAGACCCCCTGACGCCCGGGTTCGGAGCCGAAACCAGCGGCTACCGAATAGTTGTTTCGTTCCATGATGCCACCGTGCACGTACACTTCAGGATGATTCTTGCGGATGTGGTGCAGTCCGCAGGACCCTTCGAGATCGGAGTCAACAACCAGAACCCTTGCAGCCGGATTTTCCATGGTGTCGAGGATCTCACAGACCGCCTTACCGAAGTCGTCCCGCACCTTTCCGGTTTCCGGAGTGCTGCCCAGGTAGGTCTCTTTGGTTTTTTTAACCGGATAAGTCTGCAGCATCTGTGCCGCTTCGCTTAAGCCGCGCGCGCTCAAATAATCGACAGCCAGACCTACAGCAATGACATCGTGGCCCTTAGGTGACCCTTCGATTCCGGGGACGCCCACGGCCATTGGCCGTTTGTTGACGAGGGCGACGGGACCATCTGCAACGAGCGCCCCTTGTATGCGGCTAAACAGAGTCTGAACATCCTCACCATCTCCAACACTTATGGCAAGTCCTTGTCCGGCAAGGGTCCGCGCCACATCGTAGCCTTTCATGTATTGACTGGGATGACCGGCGATGGTGACATCGTTATCATCGATGAACAACTTGACGCTCAATTTTCGCGCCACAGCGTAACGGGCCGCCTCGGCATTGTCCCCTTCCATCTGCGATCCGTCGCTGCCGAACATGACCACAGTCTTGGTCCTGTCAGCTTCGGCAACACCGTTGACATAACTCCACAGATGGCCAAGTCGGCCCGAGGAAAAGAAAACTCCGTTTTTTTCATCGCGCTCTGGATGGCCGTAGAATCCCTTGCCATATTCACGATAATGGAGCAGAGATTCAGGGTTTTTATAGCCGTTGAGGACAGCCATCACATACTGGATGGCCACCCGGTGCCCTGCCTCATCAAAATAGACCGGATGGATTGTCGACGAACCCTTCATGAAACCGTCGACAACCAACATTTCCGGAACGATATCAAACGCGCCGCCGGTGTGACCGCCTAGCCCCTTGACGTTGGCAAGAGCGGTAAAAAACACCAGGCAATCTCTTACCAGCTGGATATTGTTGGTAAGTATATGATGCTGTTCTTCTGTCAGTTTGGTCTGCTGCAATTCGAACTTCAGAGATGAATATGTATTTAAATCTATGGGAAAAACCATCTTAACCTCCGGTTGATTATGATACTAAACCCGGTATATGGGATGCGTATCTTGATGAAATTCTTTTCTAAAAAACAAGAAACGAATTTCAAGGGAACTAAAAATATAAAGCCAGCATTTCAATGTAATGGCTTGCAGCCCTACTTGGTGCCGAAGATTTTATCTCCGGCATCCCCCAGTCCCGGCAGAATATAGCCGACTTCATTGAGCCCCTGATCGACCGAGGCGACATAAATATCCACATCGGGATGGGCTTCAGTCACCTTCTTCAAGCCTTCCGGGGCAGCGACGAGGAAAAGCCCCTTAATGGTTTGACATCCGGCTTTTTTCAAGGTCTCAATGGTCGCCAACAAAGTTCCACCGGTCGCCAGCATCGGATCAAGAATCAGGGCAACTCTCTCCTGTATATCATTCGCTGTCTTGACATAATATTCAACAGGCAGGAGGGTCTCTTCATTGCGATAATAGCCGACCACACTGACCTTGGCGGAGGGAATGAGATCAATAACACCATTCATCATGCCGAGTCCGGCCCTGAGGATGGGGACAATGGTTATCTTTTTCCCCAGCAGTTCATCAACTTCCACCGGCCCCGCCCACCCCTGGACGTTTTTTTTCTGAGTAGGGAGGTCCTTTGTCGCCTCGTAGGTCAGCAAACGGGCAACCTCCGAGGAGAGATCGCGAAAATCCTTGGTCGATATGTCATGCCGCCGCATGAGACCGAGCTTGTGTTTGATAAGGGGGTGATCCGCCACATGTACCGCCATCGTTTTCTCCTCGGGATAATTGTATGAAGGCTCCCAGACCAATGAACTATTATATAGTTTCAGGCAGTTACAACAAGTAAAAGCCGGAACGCGACCATCATTTGGGCGAAAAAACACTCTACCCTGAACCTTTGAGAGCGTGTTTTAAGAAATAATAGTGAAAAAAGCTAGGGATTTTACCAGACAGATACATCCGAGAAGAAACGGGAAAATCTACCATTCTCCGTAAATATTAGCACTGTTCATGGCGCGGTGTACACCAGGAGACCCTGCGAGGGCCTGTTTGCTCTCGATGGCAAAGGTTTTTTGCTTTTTCCTTTTCCTTAATAGCACTCTTTGTGCTACCATTTTGTAATCGGTTGTTCAATTCTGCTGGAGAATCAAAAATGAAATCCTTTCTCACCATTTTTTGCCTCTTGGCAGCCCTTTTTGCCGGCGCCGAAAGCTGTTCTGCCAGCACTGATTCCGTTGGTATTATCAAGACAGTGTCTGGAGAGGTCTTCCTGGTCAGCACTCAAAAATCACTCTCGGCAGCACCAAACATGAAAATAAACCGGGGAGACACCATAAAAACCGGGGCAACCGGCAGTGTCGGACTTATTTTTGACGATGATACGGTTGTCTCACTTGGTCCAAACAGCGAAATTGCAGTTGAAAGTTTCATGTTCAATCCTGTTGACCAGGAACTCTCTTTTGTTTCCCGTCTCATCAAGGGAACCTTCTGTTTTGTTACCGGTCAAATCGCCAAATTAGCTCCCAAAAAAGTCAAATTTGAGACGCCTGAGGCAACACTCGGTGTGCGAGGGACAAAGTTCCTGGTTGAAATCGACTGACTGTTCCCGGCTTCAGAATAACCTCTACGAGTTAATGCCTATCAATGTCATCATTATATCTGAAACCATGGTTTGCGTGTCTTCTTCTTTTGCTGTTGTACGGCTGTACACAAAAAACAACCGTTGTGCTGCTCTCAGAGCCTGATGGTCACGTCGGCAACCTGACCGTCGGCAACATTGGCGGGGAAGTCGAAATGAGTCGACCCGCAGAAGCCACAGTTATAAGTGGCCGGGAATCCAGCCCCAGCAAACCGGAAATACTCTCTGAACAACAGATTAACGCCCAATTCTCTGTTGTATTGGCAACGTTGCCAATACAACCCGAACATTTTCTCCTGTATTTTGAAAAAGGATCGACGATCCTGACTGCGGAGTCAGAAGCAATGCTGCCAATGATTCTCCAATCGATTACCGACAGGAATTCGGAAAACATCAGTGTCATTGGGCATTCCGACACGGCTGGAAACCGGGACTATAATTTGCGTCTGTCAAAAGAAAGAGCTTTGGCTGTCAGCCAGGTTCTTATCGAAAAAGGAACACCTCGGACACATATAACCAGCACTTCCCATGGAGAGGAAAACCTCCTTATTAAAACGGAGGATAATGTGCAGGAGGAAAAAAATCGCCGGGTTGAGGTTGTTGTTAAATAATAACGAATGGCGCAGCAAAGATAAGGTCAATTTCCCGATTTCTTGCCAATGAAGAATACTCTTTCTCCGACACCGTCGCCGGCCGTCATGCCATCGCTGGCAAAACCGGACCTGGCGAAAATTCTTCTTACGACCGCAATCCTGCTGACTCTTTGCCTGTCATCCATCTTTCTCTTTCCCCCTCAAGCCATTCAGTATCTCACCACCAAAACAACCGATCTCATTCTTAGAATAGCCAAGGCGCCAGCCTCCGAAATTGATGTTGTAATTGTTGAAATTGATGAATCGAGCTTAAAAAAATACGGCCAGTGGCCTTGGCCACGCGATCTCTTCGCAAAGCTTCTTAAATCCATCCAAAAGGCCGGCGCGACAAGCGTCGGCATCGACGTTATTTTTCCCGAGCGGGACAGAAGTTCGCCAATTTACCGGCAAGACTCCTTTGCTGCTGATACATTTCCCATTCCGACCGAGTTTCTGGATCATGATCTGTCCCTGGCAAAAAGTCTCGCCACCGGTCCTTTTGTTTTGGGATATGAATTTCTTTTTGGCCACCGGCAGGAAGTGCCGGCAGTTGAATGTCCGATCCCTCCGATCTCCTTTTCCCGCATGACTCTGGCCAACACATCAAACCCCGGCATGAATTTTCACCGAGCTGATGGCGTTCTTTGCAATTACTTGCCATTGACCAAGGCAGCACCATCCGCCGGCTTTTTAAACGGTGCTCCCGACAATGACGGAATACTGCGCCGATTGCCTCTTATGATCGAATATGGCCGCCAACTTTATCCATCCTTCGCGCTGGCCGTTTTGATGCGATTCTATGACCTGCAAACGCTTGTCCTTGCGTCTGACGGTGCACAACTTCCCGGTCTCTCTCTGGCTGGCCGATACATTCCCTTGGATAGCCAGGGGCATATTCTCCTCGGGCCACCCAATCCATCTCGCCCAAGTCGTTTTTCGGCAGCAAATATCCTTGCCAATACGATAGACTCCAGTCAGCTGAGACAAAAAATCGTTCTTGTCGGATCAACGGCCCAAGGCCTTTCTCAGGGTTATCCTACCCCTTATTCCTCGTCTGAGAGCCTGCTCGACCTGCACGCAGCAGCGATAATGGCCATAGCCGGCAAAATACAGACCACGCGACCTCTGAGCCTGCCCTTTTATGAAGCAGCTTTGAGTATATTGTTCAGCCTGGTCCTGGCTCAGCTGTGCACTCGATGGCCGACCGGATGGTCGGTTGGTTTCTGTCTGGTTTCGACTGTTGCCAGCTGGATCGGGGCGCAAATGCTCTTACAATTCACCGGGCTGCTCTTTTCTCCCCTTTTGCCGTCTGTTACCATCATTATTAGTGGTTTTCTCCTCATCACCCTCAAATTTCGATATTTGCAGTTGCAAGCCAAATCAGAGAAGGGTGATGCCCTGCTTCTTTTGAAGTCCAGCGAGTCTAGCCTGCGATCGATACTGCACACCGTACCGGATATTATTTTTCGACTGGATGATTGCGGCAACATCACCTTCATCAGTCCGGCGATTTGCAGGTATCAGACATCTCCCGAAGCCCTTCTCGGCGACTCTATTTTTTCCTATGTGGCACCAACTGATCTCGACTTGGCCCGCTTCCGGCTGAACGAAAGAAGAACCGGGGAAAGGGCTACCTTTGATCTGGAAATACGTCTGCTGCTCACCAAGGAAAACCACACAAGTGAGAAAGACTATAGCTTCTTCAGCGTTTCCGCCGAAGGCCTCTATCGCAGTAATCTCCCCAAGGCTCAAGGTTTTATAGGTACCCAGGGTATCGTTAAAGATATAACCGGCCGTAAAAAACTCGAACGCCAGCTCCTTCAGGCACAAAAGATGGAGGCCATCGGCAATCTGGCGGCGGGTGTTGCCCATGACTTAAACAACATCCTGAGCGGCCTGGTAAGTTACCCAGACCTGCTCCTTATGGAAATACCGAAGGACAGCCCACTGCATGGCAAGATTTCCATTATCCAGAAGTCAGGGCAAAAGGCGGCGGCAATAGTCCAAGATCTCCTCAGCCTGGCAAGGAGAAATATTACCATTCCCAGTATCAGCAATATAAACCTCATTATTGCCGAATACCTCCAGTCAGTAGAATACTTACAACTTCAGGCAAGGTACCCAAACATTGCCGTTGACACCAACCTGGCAAAAGATCTGATGAACATTAAAGGATCTACTATCCATCTTTCCAAAGTCATCATGAATCTGCTCCACAACGGGATGGAGGCAATGCCTGGCGGTGGCAACATTCTCGTAACAACCAGCAACATCCACCTCGACCAGGCAGTCGACGGTTACGAACACATCCCCTCAGGCGAATATGTCTGCCTCTCTGTTGCCGATAACGGCATAGGCATACCACAACCCGATCTCCCCAGGATATTTGAACCTTTTTTCAGCCGCAAGGAGGCAAAAAAAAGCGGCACCGGCCTTGGCATGACAATCATCTGGGCAACAGTCAAAGACCATCAGGGCTACTTGGATATCCACAGCCAGGAGGGACAAGGAACAGTTTTCACAATTTACCTGCCCGCCACTGCGGCGAGCAGCGATCATCAGCAAAACCGGGTGGTTCTCGAAGATTATCTTGGTTCGGGAACCATCCTGGTGGTCGATGATGTCGCTGAGCAACTCCATATTACCTCAAATATGCTGAGAAAAATCGGATACACCGTATTTACCGCCAGTAGTGGCAATGAGGCCATAGCCATGGTCGGAAAACAGCAATTTGACCTCATTCTTCTCGACATGATCATGCCCGGAGGAATCGATGGACTTGAAACGTATAAAAAAATTCTCAGTGTTTCTCCGAAACAAAAGGCAATTATCACCAGCGGCTATTCCAAATCAGATCGGGTCATGGAAATGCAAGATCTAGGGGCAGGCACTTTTGTGCAAAAACCCTTTACCCTGGAACAAATCGGTGTAGCTGTCAAAACACTCCTCACAAAACCAGGCGCAACTGAAGATATTCCTGCAAACCAAGATTCGGTTTGACCCTCTCCTGCAACATTGACAATAACAGATATGCCATCCTATGAGTTCTCTCTGTTAAAAGAAACGCTCACAAGATACTCAGACGATGCATTGCTTATGTCGTCAGTTTTGTGTTACCATTTTAACATCATCTCATCCAACAAATCTTCTGCCAATTAGAAGATGTGATAGGGCTGTCACGGGCCTTAAAAAGATAGATTATGGAAATGGAGGGAGTATGAAGGTCAAAGACATTATGGAACCCATCAAGAACTGGCTGACCCCGGAAATGACAGTACGCGAAGCCATCCAGGTTATGGAGTCGACCAAACGTGGCCACGGCCTCTCGGTAAACGGCATTGTTGTCCTTGATTCCGCCATGAACCTCGTCGGCATCGTCTCAACAAAGGATATTCTCCGCCTCATTATTCCTTCGCATATGTATTTCGAAGAGCATCACAGTCATATAGACTGGGATTCTCTGCGCCAAGAAAAATCGGTGCTCGCCGAATCGACGACCGTCAATCAGATAATGAGCGATGACGTGAGAATTATCGCCGCCGAAGAAACCCTCCTGCGTTGCGCAGATATACTGCTTACCGATCAGATCAGGCGCTTGCCGGTCACCAGGAGTGACGGAAAGGTGGTTGGTATTATTTACTTGCGAGATGTGTATACTGCCTTGACAAAATTGCTGATTCACTAACCGCCACCACTCACCGAACGCGGCGGTAGGGCTGCAAATTATGCGGGTTCAGCTTCCTAGCCCCGGATGGGTTTGCAGCCCATTGAAGGTAACTTCCGGCAATACAGGCAGTTTTTTACCCTACTGGTTTCTGAAAATCCTCCTTTCAATCGACTTCCGACCGACGGGATTCAGGCAGAGGCAGATATTCCTTGCGTACCGGAGCAAAAACTTCAATCGCCACCGAATCCTCAACAATCTCGGCGCCATGTTTAACACCACCAGCGATACACCAGCTATCGCCTGGCGCAACCAAATGAACCTCAGTCCCGCTGGTCAACCGGATCCGCCCGTTTACCAGATATCCGCTCTGTTCATGGGGATGGGCATGCAACGGCAGAATGGCACCTTTATGCAGACGAAATTCTACCATCAGGGTCTTTTCGCCATACACCAGGGTCTTCTGCTCGATCCCATCGATCGCTCGCATGTAACCAACTTCACTCTGCTTTTCAAACATCTTCAGCCTCATCTTTTCTTTCTGAAAAAAATCTTCTCTTTCTGACCAATTCGTCAATCGCACAATCTGTCAATAATACCACTTTGCCGAAAATAACACCATTACTGAGAAACGTGCCTTAATAAAAACCAATGCCTTGAAGACATTTTCACTGCCATATCATTTTTTGACAACGGCATTTTCTGGAATATGAGAGCGATATCGACGGATGAGCAAAAAATATACCCCAAGGTTGACAACTAGGACAAAGAAACCCAGGAAGAGCTGGATATCACCGGTCAGCCCAGCGGGATAGATGATGGGAAGCAGATAGCGCTCAATGAACCCGGAGGAATATCCTTGCCTGCCGGCCAATTGACTGAAATGGTTTTCAAGGGGCGTTAACGGACAGATTTTCCCTGAAAACTCGATGTAAACACCCCAAAGAACGGCCGGTAGATGCAGCAAAACCAGCCAACCCCGGTGCAGGCCCAGAAATCCTCCGGCAATTACGAAGAGAATAAACAGCAGGTGTAGCAGCACAACCAGATCGGCAAGGATTCGATAAAGCATTACTGTCAGGAGAATCTTGAGGTTGACACCAATTTGGGGGGATGTGGCGTTACGAAAATTACGTCCGTTTTTTGTTTGTTTCGTCCCGCCTCACAGCAAAAAATACCAAATATCATATTCTTACACCTCCTGCTCTGATCTTAAAACCGAGATTGCTACGGCACAACAAACACAAGGGATCATGACTGCTTGACAGCGCAGGCATGATCCCTTGCAGGTTTTTATCGGTTAGTTGTGAACTCTATCTTGTTTTCCACCTGTTACCATCGGTATCTGTTGCGATGTTCATCTCTCCACCCGCCATCATTATGACCTCGCCCCCTGTCCCTGCACACTGTTCTTGTCTCATTCCGGTAGCCCCCGTGCCGCCTTTCCACCCTTACAACCTCCTCCCAGCAAACCTGGGAAGACCGGTGACGCGGCCTGTATTCGTCGCGGTGCTGAACACGATTGTTGAACGAAAACTCGACCGACGGTAGAGGAGGTGGTGGAGGCAAAAACACTTCGATCCCACGCCCCTGTGCCTCACTCTCTATAGCCATTGTTCCAATAACAAGAACTGCCACCACTGCCAATTTCATGTTCTTCAATATCTGCATTGTCTGTTCCTCCTTGGTATATGAATAAATGCAAGATTGCTTTGTTTTCTTTGTTTATACATGAGACACAGTAAGCATTATAGTGGACATCTGGAGGAATCGGCCTACATTTGGCCTAATATATTGCCCATGTCGGGTCCATGTCTGGTAATATTATTGTTACATATCTATCACATATGATTTTTCTCGATTCTACGAATTTATCTTTGATACCGACCCTTATCACTCGAAAACTCTTGCTTTACTCTTTGTTGTGGTAACTTCTCGAGAACACTCCCTGCCTTGCGCCAATCACTTCTACCTGAGACCCTTTATCAAACGCTAAAACTGATTATCATTCTCATAAGCCTATAGCAGTACTCGAACGTTTCGACGCCTATGGCCTATCGCAGGGGATACGGAAATTTATCATTCTCCTGCTTCCCTCATCACACTCACGGAGCAGATATGAAAAACTACATATTTATCACCCTATGTTTCAGTGCCATCCTTCTTGTCATAGGGACAATCAGCGGAATCGCAGGCAATAAAGGCCAAACGGGAGAACAAGAAACGGCTCAAACATCCGAAAAAGCCCTTTTTGCTGGCGGCTGTTTCTGGTGTATGGAAAAACCCTTTGAGGCGCTTGACGGAGTACATTCCGTCACCTCGGGTTATGCTGGTGGGACAACGAAGAATCCCTCCTACCAGGACTACGGCGCAGGAGGACACATTGAGGTAGTACAGATCATCTATGATCCGCAAATAATTTCCTATGAACAACTACTTAACGTCTTTTGGCACCAAATCGATCCAACCGATGCCGGAGGCCAATTCTTCGATCGTGGTCATTCCTATATTAGCGGAATATTCTATTACAACGACAGCCAGAAAAAACTGGCCGAAGAATCAAAAGGCCATCTACAGAGCAGCGGGATTTTTCCAGGCCCGATAGTGACACAGATCGAACCTGCCCCAGAATTCTGGGCGGCAGAGGAGTACCACCAGGATTTTTACAAGAACAATGTGCTGCGCTACACCCTCTACCGAAGCGGGTCCGGACGCGACGACTATCTCAAAAAGATTTGGCAAGGCAAAGAGGTCAAAGCCGTGCAGGAAAACAATCCCAACGATCTGCGCAACCGACTCACCCCCCTGCAGTACAGCGTAACCCAGGAGAACGGCACCGAACCGCCTTTCGAGAATATCTATTGGAACAACAAGGAGCCCGGTATCTATGTCGATATCGTCTCCGGGGAAGCGCTGTTCAGTTCAGTGGACAAGTTTGATTCGGGAACCGGCTGGCCGAGTTTCACCCAGCCCCTGGTAAAGGACAATGTCGTCGAGCTCTCGGATAAGGCATTTTTCATGGTGAGAACCGAAGTACGCAGCAAGAAGGGGAATTCGCATCTGGGCCACGTCTTCAACGACGGCCCGGCGCCAACCGGGTTACGATATTGCATCAATTCGGCAGCGCTTCGATTTATCCCGGTCGATAAACTTGACCAGGAGGGTTTTGAGGAATTCACTGCATTGTTCCGTAAATAATCCTGCTGGATCCAGGGGACGCTGTTGATTAGTTGACTAACTTGACATCTAGCCATGGTGCGGGCATGCGGCGCTGATGGGAACTCAGGAATTGTCCGGCAAAGTATCGATGAAGTCTTGCTGCTTTTTGGTCAAAGAAAAAAAAGTACCCGACAGAAATACCGGGAATTCGTCCTTGACGGCATTAAGCACGGCCATCGAGAAGATCTTGTCGGTGGCGGACTGCACCGATCCCAGGGTGTCCAAAACTCAGGTGAAAGTGCAGCGTATGACGAAAGAATCCTTAGCAGTGGAGAATTTGTTGAAAGTCTTTGGTGGAAGACGGAGACTGATGAAATTCTCGTTCCCAAAATATCAATTGACGGCATAATGCAGAAAGCAGCCGAGATGTTGGACGTCAAGGTGGAATTATTACGTCAGAGGAACAAGATTAAAGATCTTGTCGATGTGAGGGCAGCTATCTATTATCTGGCGTAAGGGAGTATAATTTTTCTGGGGTTGCAGTTGCCAGAGCGTTGAACATGACTCGCTCGGGTGTGAGTGTAGCGGTAAGTTAATTGGCCGGAATACCGCTCTCAGAGGAAGGCTAATCAACTCATCAACAACGTCCCCTAGTTCCGCACGATAAGCTTAGGTGGTAACACTGACCAACAATGAGGGTCAATAGAAAGGGAAGATCATAACCTTGCCTTCATTCAGTCAACTATACAGGAAAATTGACAAAAATAAAGCAAGGACCAATTCTTGACTTTTTATTTCCGCCTTCTCCAGTTTTCTGTTACTGTTGCGCAACTGTCAGCCACTGAAGTAATTCAAAGAGACCGGTGCTGTATTTTCTCCTCCAGGATAAGGAACCATTCGATGAGAAGGATTGGTGTTGTCACTCGCAATGAGATCATTTCCGGAGATGTTATTGTCGGAAGCAGAATCGGGAATATTTTCGATGAACCTTTCAGGTCCTATGGTTATGAAGTTGATGAATTTAAAAAAGTAGGTTTGAGAAAGAAATTCCAAAGCTTTTTGATGAGGGGGGAAATATTGAGATACGACAGATACTCTGGAACCCTTCGAAGAACCAAGGATGCAGTCCTGAATATCCCTTTTGGCTTCATTAACTTCATTTATGGAATAGGGGAGGATATATACGGCCCTGATTTGGCAAAGCAGAGACAAAAGAAATACGACAAGGGTCTGGAGGATAAATTGTTTAGATTCAGGCTCAAGTGTTCCTTGGGAAGATTTGAGCTCGAAGGGGATTGCGAATTAAGTTTCGGCAACTACCTGGTCAATCCCCGAACCGGCAAGAAAGAAATCACGAGTTTCCACGAAGGGTTTATGACGCTTAAAAACCCAAAGATTATTTCTGTCAACAAGAAGCTGAAGTATGCAAACACCGCCAACTCAATCTGCTCAAAATATTTTGTCCTCTGTGGTACCAGATTTGACATTTATGAAGAGCGAAGCTTGCAACCCGAATCTGTTGATCAGCAGCCAGTAAAGATAAGTGATTCTTATTTTGCTATGAATCCGGTAACCCCCATGATTGTATCCACAAAAGAAAGACTTCTTGGACCATATTCTTTTCGGGAACTATAACATAAGCGTTTTCCTGTATTTTTTGTGATATAGGACTAATAAATAAAAGCAACAAACTGCACGAAGAGTTTACCGTCCAGGCTTTGTTCCGATGAGACAAGCCATTCGGCGCAGGTTGAGCCGTTCTTTCAGATTCTCAAAAGCCTTTTCCACCAGATCCTTGTTTCGGTAGATCTCCAAGGCCGACACCGCTTCTTTATGTCATTGCTGACGAGGGCAAAATATCCGTAATAGGGTTTTGTTTCTGCCATGGCCTCTTCTTTAGCAACAACCTTCATTCCTTGATCTGGTGATGTTTTTACCTCAAAATATTTGACATAATGCGGAGAGCAGCCGAGATGTTGGATGTCAAGGTGGAATTATTACGTCAGAGGAACAGGATTAAAGAGCTTGTCGATGTGAGGGCAGCTATCTGTTATCTGGCAATAAAGGAGTGTAATTTTTCTGGGGTAGCATTTGCCAGAACGTTGAACATGACTCGCTCGGGTGTGAGTTTCTCGGCAAAACGGGGAGAGGAGGTAATTAGCCGGAATACCGCTCTCAGAGGAAGGCTAATGAACTAATCAACAACGTCCCCTAGTTCCCCCCCCTGTTATGTCGATTGGAAGTACATGCCAAGCGGCCGAGTGATAGTGCTAGGATAGAGGCCTTTTAATGGGTGACCCCTTTGACTTTGATGTGCAGAAACCTTGCGTGGGAGTACGCGCCCGGATGGCACGCACTCCTGGAATTGAATTAAACGACAGAATGTCTTAGATTTTTGTGTACCGGACGTTCGAGTACACGCTTGAGCCTATGGTCAATGTCCCAATAAGCACAACTTTGCCGTTTTCGATCACTGCCCTGCCAACAAAGCTTTCCTTAATACCATTGCTCGCTGTTCCACTCAGGCTAACCTCGCCGGTGTTCACATTATAGGAGCCCATCATGTCGGCGGTTGAGTGTATTGTCACCGTTGTGCCACTGACACCAATTTGTACAGATGGATTACTGATCCCCGACCCGTTGAGACTGTAGCTACCGGCGATGTCACTCAGCTGAGGCACTGTGGAGGGTGTGGTTCCAGATCCGCCACTCGACGAACCTCCGCTGCCGCCAGCTATCAAAGCTACTCCCACCACAGCAGCGGTGCCACCCACTATCCAGGGTGTCTTGCCGGAAAAAAATGGACTCTCTGTTTCCCCAGCAGCCGTCACTGCGCCGGTACTTTGGATCGGCTGGACCGTGCCATCAGGCAATTGATAGGCAAGACCTGACTGTGATGTGTCGATATAGATAAAACCCATATCATCGCTTTCTTCCTCCCCAACCACCTTGTTGTTTTTCAGGATCTTGACCGTAACATTTGCCACGGGTTTGCCCTCTTGACCTTGTACCAGGACTGGCTGCTTGGTGAGCGCGGCCTGTAGTGGCATGCCCCAGAGGGCTAGCGACAACATCATCAGACTGATCAGAATTCTTTGCATACACACTGTCATAATTTTTCCCTCTTCCAATGGTTACTGGATATTCAATTCAGCCCGCGACTCCCGCGTGCCATGGCTACCCGTCTGCAGCACCAACCGCACAGTGTAGATCCCAGGGCTTGCAAAATTGCCGACAGGAACTGTTCCCGCGAGGCCATCAATCACCGCCTGGCCCAAATCCGGACCCACTTTTTTCCAATCAACAGGGGTGTCGCCAAACCCCAGTTCGATCCATGCCGACTGAAAATCCGAACTTTCTGCGGTCCCATGGACCTCAATGACCATCTCGCCATTCTTTTCCACCGCAACCACTTGCGCGATGCGTGCCAGAGCCTGAAAAGCGGGGTCGGCCTGAAGGGCCTTGCTCGCGTTGAGCATTCCGTAGCCGCTGAACTGGTCCCATCCCGGGGTTTCAATGTCGTCGGTGGAGCTTAGCAGCATGTTCCGCACCTGGGTACCGGTCAGTTCCGGTCGCAGTGACAGGATCAGCGAGGCTGTTCCGCTCACCAGCGGGGCCGCAAATGAGGTGCCGGAAACCCGATAGCAGAGACCGTCCCGCCCAACAATAGCGCTTCCTGGTGTATACTCTTTCTTTCTGGACAGATGCAGCAAATCGGTGCCCCATGCCCGCAGGGAGAGGATGTCCACGCCCGGTGCGATCAGGTCGACCTGCTGTCCCCAGTTGGAAAAATCGGTACGCCTATCGTTGCGGTCGGTGGCGGCCACTGTTAGCACCCCCCGCAACCCTGCCGGCGAATAGTCCCGCAGGTCAATACCCTCGTTGCCCGCCGCCACAACCACCAAGGCACCCTTGCTGTTGGCGTAGTCCACCGCAGCCTGTTCCGCCCGAGACAGTTTCCGGCCGCCGATGCTGACATTGATGACCCTGGCCCTGTTATCGGCAGCGTAGAAGATAGCGCGAGCATTGGCGATGCTGCCGCCCCCAAGGTCAAAATCCATCGCCTTGAGGACCATGATACGGGCCAGGGGGTTGATGCCGGCGATGCCGATGCCGTTGTTGACGGTGGCGGCTATCAGGCCAGCATCGACAGTGCCGTGGCCGTTGAAATCCCGTAGATCGTTGTTGTCCTGCCGGAAGTTCCAGCCATGCACATCATCGACGAAGCCGTTGCCGTCATCATCCACGCCGTTGTCCGGGATCTCCTGCTCGTTGGTCCAGATCTTGCCGACAAGATCTGGATGGCGGCTGTCGATGCCGCTGTCCACCAGCGCAACAATTACCGGAGTCTTTGCCTGCTGCGCCAGGTTCCAGGCGGATTGTTCGTCGTGCAACGACAGATAGCCGATACGCTTCACCGCCCACTGATCATCGAATTCCTGCCCCCAGCTGCCACGACCCAGGAAATTTGGATCGTCTGGTACGACGACGATGGCCAGCTGGCCTGTGCGTGGAATATCCTCCTCGGCGTAGCCTTCTGAGGTTGTCTTCTGAGGACCGTCGAGTGAGGAGCTTTTGGAAAGTTCGTCGGCGCAGGGGAAACGGGGCTTGAGAAATACCCGGAAGACGGCGGAGCCATCAGGTTGTGGGAATTTGTCAATATGGTCAACATCGTCTTCTAAACCACGATTCTGTAAATAGTCCCGCAGTCGTTCGTTGAGGACCGCATTATCAATAAAAGGGTCTTTTCCTTTAGGGTCCTTGCAGTACTCCTCAAAACATTTCCTGACTTCAGGATTTTTAATGCCAGCTTCTTCAAACCACCAATTGATACTGCTGTTCCCTTCCATTATTCTTTTGTATTCGTTATATACCGCTTCTGGTGAAATTTCAGGATGCAATCGTTCCATATCGTCGTCATACCATGGTGCATATGTGAGACCAGTGGTTTTATCTAGTGGAAATTCAGCTAATGATTTTATACGAAAGTATAGTTCTCTTGCCTTATTCCAATTTTGTTCAACTTCCGAAAGTCCAATATATATATCTAATCCCTTTGCTGGAATAGATATGTCATCGCTAATTGCTGTGCCAGAGGATGTAATGTTGTGTGATGCTGTCTGGTGGCACTTTCCCTTCGCTAGTACCGTATATTCCCCGGAAGGAAGGGAAGTGTTGAATGAGCCATCTGATTGTACTTCAGGTGTCACCGGAGTACTGTTTCCATAGAGTACCACCTGTGGGTCATCCAAGGGAGCACCAGTTGCCTGATCTGTTAATTTGCCCGCTAATGGCACACTGTTGCCAGAGGTGCGACCGGCAAGCTTGTCTTTGACAAAATTTGGATCAGCGGATTCTGATTTAATATTAGACTGTTTGTTTTTTAACAGTTCTTTTTCCGCCCTCTCATTCCAGATGAATTCATAATTCCTCTTATCATAAAGAGGTCCGTCTTTTAACGGTTCTCTTTCTGATATTTCCACAGCGTCATGTTTAGGCGTTTCCCCATCGAACAGACTCTCTTGGTCTGGTGGCTTTGCCTCCTGCCGCAACCCATCCGCTGTCTCAATTTCAACTTTCTCGGCATCGGAGATTTCAACCACCACAATGCCCTTATCATCTGTTTTTTTCTCTCTATCCTTTTTGCCATTTCTGAAGATGGTCACTTTGGCGTTGACAACGGGCATCCCCTTCGCGTCGGTCACCAGGACCGACCTTGTAAATACCGCCTGCGCCGGGACAGCCCAACCTATCAACATAGCCACCATCAGTCCAATCATTGCACGTGACATGGTTCCTCCTTTCTTGGTCCATTCGTTGGCCCCAGCCCCTCACAGACCCGTGCTTACGCTATTTATGCACACGGCTCCTCATAAGTTCGCTTCATGATGAAGTGAACAGGTTAACCTTTATTAAAGACCTTGGCAGAGGGAATTTTCGGAGAAACAGCATAAATTTCTCCCAGCTCATACAGACTGGCTTTCCTCGCCTGTTTAACCACTTGAAGAGTAGTTGCCATATTACCATGGCAAAACGCATTATCCCCGGAGAGTTGTCCGTTACTCCATAGTAGGCGAAGTGACCCTGAACTTTACTAATCACTTTTGCCATAAGTTCACGGATTGGTAAGGTTCGGTTTGCCTTCAACCACTCCTTGAACACCCGAATCTCAGCAGTGAACTTCTTCTGGGAAGTCAAGCACTTCATACGGAAACGGCTACCTGTCCTATGCCAGCTACAGTAGTGTGTGAAACCGCATCATCCATTCGTGTTCGACGTTATCAAGAACCCTTTGATGTCCGCTTCTACGATATGATTGATCGGCCTCTTTTCCATCTCATGGCATAAGGATCGTAAGGCATCGTGGCAACTCCGGCCAGGCCGGAACCCGCAGGAGTCACTAATATTGTGCTGAGACCTCAAGGTTTTTCAAGATCTTCGCGTTAATCTGTTTGGCAATCGGAAACAGGTCAGCGTAGATCAGGCCATTATCTTTATCTAAAACGTTGGGGCCTTGGGCACCGTAGAGCTTGACGACAATATTTTTCACCCGGAAAATGTAGAAGTAGTTTATAAGACGAAGCTCATTATAGACGCGATCTCCGCCAAAGACTGAACATTCTTTGCCGATACTCTTTTCCTGAAAAAGGAGCGGCCAGTTTTCGGCATTGGCTTGCAGTCGTTCCTAATGATACTTCTTCGCCCTTTGTTCATCCGGGAAGACCCATCGGATATCAACAAGACGCCATAATATCGCATCGGTCCTACTATCCATCCAGACCCTGAATCCGGCAAACTGCCCCCCATATCGCATAAACGCGTCATCGCCTGGAGCAGGTTTATCCTCTCTTGAATCCTGCACCATTCGCAATGGTTTGCTGAAATCATTTTTATCCAGGAAAAGCGCAAGGAATTCTGCTTTTGTCATTGCCTGAGTGGTGGAGGTGAGAATTGAGGTGACGAGGATGAGCAGGAGGAATATTTGGAAGATGTACACTTTTTTTGTCATAGAGGCCTCGTCTCCGTGAAGTTTTCCCCAGTGAAGTCTGTGATGAGGTCATTAAGCTAGAGTTGCAAAAACTCTTGAATTGATAGCATCTCCATTGCGGACATCAGTTTGACAGAAATGAAAAAATGACACGTTTGATAATAGTATCTTTAGTCGGCTTCCCAAAAAAAAATATACCAAGGTCCTTTGATACTGCAATAGCCAACAAACCCTTCCTCTTCAGAGGCATCCTTGTTCATGGATTCGAAATCACCATAAATCATTTTGGGGGGTGAGTTTAAGTAGGCAATACCTGTTCCGTAGGATCCGACCCCAATACCTTTAATGTGGGTGAAATATCGTACTTGAAAATCCTGGTCAACTTTATCACCAATAACCTTGAGCCAGAGGATATTTTTATAACTCCCGGATTCTTTTGGGACGAAGGTCTTTCCAGATAACATGGTTGACATGATTTGATTATTGGTAGTTTCGAAGAATTCTTGATGATTCGTGAAGTATTCTTGCATGTCTGATAACGAAGGGCATTTAAACATCACATGCATTGTTAAATACATTATTACAATGAAAATAAAGACAAATGATAGGCAGCCGGATCTTTTAGAAAATTTCATTTTCTCATCCTTTCGATGAAAGGATCCGAGGGCAATGAGCCTTATTGTTTAATGGCTCTGATACGCTCTGCATTTTGTTCAAGCACCACTGCCTCTTTATCCCTTTCTGTTGCATGGTAGAGCGCAGCGAGTTTCTCAAGGCTTCTGGCAACATCGGGATGATTCGGGCCGAGCGCCTTTTCCCTGATGGCCAGGGCGCGTATATAGAGCGGCTCGGCCTTTGCATAATCGCCCTTGGTGTTGTAAATATTCGCCAGACTGTTCAAGCTGGGGACCAAAACGAGATTTTGCGGGCTCAGCCTTTTTTCTTCGATGGCAAGCAAGCGCTTATAGAGCGGGAGGGCCTCAGCGTAATCGCCCATATCGTAGTAAATCTTTGCCAGATCGTTCAAGCTGGTTGCCAAATCGGGATGTTGCAGGCCCAGCCTTTTTTCTTCAATGGCGAGCAAGCGCTTATAGAGCGGGAGGGCCTCGGTATAGTTGTTTTGGGTGTAATAAAGCACGGCCAGACTATTCAGAGCGTTGTCTAAATCAGGATGTTGCGGCCCCAGTCTTTTTTCTTCGATGGTCAAAGCGCGTTTAAACAGCGGCTCAGCCTTTGCGTAATTTCGCTGGACGAAATAAAATGTCCCAAGATCGTTAAGGCAGGTGGCGACATCAGGATGTTCCGGACCGACACTTGCTTCAGCCACCTCAAGTGCCTTCGCGGCAACAATGACTGCTTGGCTATAGTTGCCCTGGTTAAAGAACTCTGTTGCTTCCTGATTGAGGCGTTTCCACTCAACCCCATCACCTTCCTGTGCCAATATCATTCCTGGGAGCGAGAGCAGTGCGGCTGTCGCTATGATCTTGATAATGTTCATTCACTCTCCTCTCATAGTTGACGTTAACTTCAGGGGTGCTGAAAGGGATCCGTTTCACAACGAAGGTTTCCTCTGTGGTATAAAGCCTGATACCAGCTTTGGTGGCGAATATCAACATCCAATATTGCATAGGCATCCACACCCTTGTGAAATAGGGTATATGTCTAATCATATAGAAATATAAGATATCGTCTGGTTATGCCTATCAACGAATGCAAACAGTATGAAAAGTTGTCGAGGGATTGATGGGTTGCTCCATCATGTGTGTTGACCCCTGATACACGTGATAAGTACCTGAGAAATTCATTGCTTGTTTTTTATGAACACCGGTTTTCGCGAAGCGTTTTGGATTAATGGTAGTAAGGGAGTTTAATTTTTCTGGGGTTGCAGTTGCCAGAGGCGTTGAACATGACTTGCTCGAGTGTGAGTGTCGCGGTAAAACGGAGAGAGGCGGTAATCAGCCGGAATACCGCTCTCAGAGGAAGGTTAATCAACTAATCAACAACGTCCCCTTGTTCCCGCGCGCGTGATGTGCTGGGGATCCTGTTTTGCTGTCCCTGTTTTGCAGTTTTGTGCCATATCTTCTGCAACATACCGGTATAATTCGGCAAAATTCCAAACCATGCTCCGTCGGCAGATATTTCCTGCCGAACTATCTACATTGACGTGCTGTTTGAAAATAATACTTCAAGACGGATAAGGCAGAGTCAAAGAAATGGGCTCTGCCTTATATCTGGTAACGGAGAAAAACTCGCTTATGCTTTCTGTTTCCTCCGCACTCCGATGAGTCCAGCTAAACCAGCACCCATAAGAAGCATGGTAGCTGGCTCTGGAACGGGCTCATTCGAATCGGGTCCGACTTGCAGGAATGCACCTCTGCCGAGTGTGTCCTCGGAGGCTGCAAGCTGGCCACCGCCATAGTTGGTGGTGGCATTGAATACGAAGCCAATGTAGTTGGACGAGTTATCAATTCCAGCTTGAACAAAGGAGGTTACATCGTAGGATTGCCATCCTACGTCAGACGTTAGAGTGGCTATAGCAGGTCCTGCAATCTGACCGTATGCTGTCGTTAATTCTGGCCCCGTGCCACCACCGTATTGTAGTGTTACCCCTGAGAAACCAAAAGAATAAAAGTTGAAGGTGGCACTGTTGGCGGCGAGTGTGTCGCCCAAGAAGCTGGAGATGTCTATAATAACAAGGCCCCGGTCCCACCACCGGTTTCCGCCATCATGATACACATTTATCGCCGGACCAGAATTTTGAACCCCATAGGAGTTAGGATTTGAATACCAATCCCTGGTAATATTTCCGTCGCCTGGGCCCTGTGTGTAAATGGTATCGCCAAAAGCACCAACATAGGATGATAAAAGTAGAAATACGATTACTGCAACTTTTTTCATAATCTCGGCTCCCCTTTTGACCGCTTCTTGCTGCGCTCATTTTTAGTAGCCAGCCGGTTTTTGCTCCTGATTGCTAAAAGCAGCTGGTTACAGATGACAAATATTTCAGTTGAATGCAAAATATAGGCCAAAGATCAGTGTGGTATTGGATGTTCGGCGAGCCACTAAAAAAGTTAGATTTCCGGCGGTTTTTTGTTTTTGGTATCGATTATGATAGTCAGCATTTTGTTAGTATTCCGGAAATGTGGATTGGTTTTCCGGAAAATGGGGTACGCGTTCTCCAGACTGGAGGTTTGTTCCCAAACCAAATCACCTTTATCTCTAAGGAATAGGCGTAGGGTGGATACAGGCCTCTATTTGCCCGACTTAACGGATGCATCAATGGAAAGTTCCGGATATTTGCTTACATTTCTGAGAGAGCATGACGGGAAGGTTCCTTTTGCCTCCTCACCCGGAGGATGGGGAAAAAAATCCTCCAGCTACCCGATTGGGCAATTTTTTACAGTTCACCCGGGTCAATGGTCGCACAAGCCACCTGTAACTGAACCCTGAGTTGTACCGCCAGGCAAGGATCTTCTTTATCAAGGTGTCATCAAGACGCCCTGCCTCTTTCAGCATCTTCAAAACCGCGGCACGAAAGAATTCAGCAAGAGGCCGAATAGCATGGACATGCGGATGCCACTTGGCATAGCCGCCAACAGTGTGCTTTTGGCGGTGAAGGTCTAGATTACCAGGGCGATACCGGAAATCCCCAGCTTTTTGCAAAAGGTTATCCGAAAAATGCACGTGAGGCACGATGCTGCGCACTGGATCAACTTGCCAAGTAATTGGCGATCGTAGAAAAATATCTGCAATATGATTTTCGGGATACTGAAATGAATCCTTCCCCATACCTCCCGCTACAAAGCCATCCGCACTTCATCATTGGCAAGGAGAAGTCGTCGCAGGGTGCCAGCCACTTCGAGAAATGGCTTTAACTAGCAACCAGATGCATGAGATTGAAAAATGGGGCGACAGGGGCTTCCCGCTTTCTGTCAGCCAGAGAATTGCTGTAAAACGTCGACCAGCCTTCGGCTTTCCTGGTCGATCGCCTGCACCAGTTGCTGCAGGGGCTTGCGGTTATTGGCAGCCTTTTCCAACTCCCGCAGCAAATGCTGAAGCCGAATGGCCCCGATACTGCCGGAACTGCCTTTCAGGGCGTGGGCGAGACGCCCCACCTCCTTGTCGCGCCCGGCAGAGGACATTGCTAAAATCTCCTCAATTTGACCGGGAAGGCGCTGGAGATAGGCGGAAATGATGTGTGCAATCAATTGGCTGTTTCCAGACAATCCCCGGTGCAGTACCCGGTGATCGAACACAGGGGGTCCAACCGCATCACTTTCATTATGATGATGCACCAGACAGAATGTCCCCTCCTCCGCTTCGTCAAGAGGTGCGCCCTGGCGAACAGCGGTCGTTGGCCACAACCATCTGACAAGGGCCCTTGCCAATACCTCCGTGACAACTGGCTTGGTGATAAAATCGTTCATTCCTGCCTCTCGGCACCGCTCTATATCACTTTTCAAGGCATGGGCAGTCAGGGCTAAAATAGGCAGTTCGGCACCACCCAATGAGATATCTTTACGGATTCTTTTCGTTGCCGCGATCCCATCCATGATCGGCATTTGAATATCCATGAGGACCAGATCGTACCTTTTCTCCTGAAGCATGGTCAATGCTTCCATACCATTTGCGGCGACATCAACCAGGCCGAAATCAAGCTTTGCCAGAATGCCGGACACCACCTGCTGGTTTATCAGGTTGTCTTCAACCAGGAGAATCTTTTTGTCTTTTCGGTCCGCTTGCTGAACAAGCACATCCCGGCCACGCAGGTCGCTGCGAGGAAACTGCCGGATATCCTGCAAGCTCTGTTTGCCAAGGCTTACGGTAAACCAGAATTCGCTGCCCTGTCCTGGAGCACTGTTGACCCCGATTTGCCCGCCCATAAGCCCCACCAACTGCCGGCAAATAGCAAGCCCCAGTCCGGTCCCACCAAAAACTCGGGTGTTGGACGAATCTACCTGAGTAAAGCTGTCGAAAAGCAGCTCCTGTTTATTCCAGGGGATTCCGATGCCGGTGTCCTTGACCACAAAGCGCAAACGCACCTCTTCTCCAATATGAGCTTCTCTTGAAGCCTGTACCAAGACTTCCCCTTGCTTGGTAAATTTAACGGCATTACCTACTAAATTTATGAGAACTTGCAGCAATCGTCCAGGATCGCCAACAAGCCCCGGCGGGATTTCCGGTGCAGCAGAATACGCCAGCTTTAAGCCCTTTTCCTCGACCCGAGGATTCATTATATGGGTAAGATCATCAAGAAGGTCGCGGAGGTCGAAGTCAATTCTCTCAATCTCAAGTTTTCCCGCCTCAATTTTGGAAAAATCTAGAATATCACTGATTATGGACAACAACGCTTTACCGCAGGTCTGAACTGTCTTGGCATAATATCGCTGATTATCATCAAGGGTCGTGTCAAGGAGCAGGTCGGTCATACCGATAACGCCGTTCATCGGAGTGCGGATCTCATGACTCATATTGGCAAGAAACTCACTTTTGGCGCGATTGGCAGCTTCGGCGGCGAGCCGGGCGGTGGTCATCTCTTTGGCCATAACCTTTTCGGTGATGTCCGCCGCCGATCCTTCGAAATATTCAATCTCGCCGATGCTGTTTCGCACACACCGAGCACTTATCGATACCCAGCAAATCTTGCCATACCGATTTTGTATGGGGGTTTCCGCCCCGAGAATCGCTCCCGACTCCGCCACTTGCCGACTGAGGGCAGCAAAGTCCTCGGCTACGACAAAAAGCAATCGACCGTCCTCATCGGTTGCCGCAAGGGCCTCTGCGGCATCCCGGTAGCCGAGCAATCGGGCCATGGCCGGATTAAGGCTGACAAAGCGTCCGGCTGGGGTGACCTGGAAGATACCCTCTACGGAATTTTCATAGAGCAACCGGTATTTCTGCTCCGACGCCCGCAGTCGCTCGAAAAAGCCAATGTTTTCAACGGCAATGGAAATCTGCCCGGCAAGGGTCTGAAGAATCCGCAAATCGGTTTCCGACAGCCTTGGCCTTCGTACAGTCACCTCGGTTTTATTGCCGGCTATAAGAATATGAGAAACACGACTGCCTGGATCGAGAAAGAAATGGGCGGCGATGAAAAAGCGAACATCAAGCTCCGTTTCATAGCTGTAGGGAAATGTGTTGTTGTTCAGGCCATTAACGAGAAGCCCACCCTGCTGCTCCACCAGGTCGGCAAAAGACGGCGATGGCAGATTGTCTGCCTTTTCCTTTGAGGTATAACCGTTACTAGCGATAACCTTATAGTAGCCCCCTACCTTTCTGAAGATGGCCACCCGGTCAAAACCGATATCAAGTAGCTGCAGAACGGTGACCCGGTAAATCTCCGCCCTGTCCTTTGCAACAAGAATACGTTTATACAGTTCCTGAAAGGCCTGGAGGCTCCGAGTTCGTTTGGTCAGGGCCATGCGGGTTTCAACCAGATCGGCCTCCTGTCTGACAAAGTCCGAGGTGATCTGGTTCAACTCGGACTTCAGAGCGGACAACTCCTTCTGCAAGAGGGCAATGTGGACGTCACTATCTTGCTCTGTTTTTATGGCAGGAGAATCCATCTCATTCTATTCCGATAAAAATTCCAGTGTAATTGTGAAAATAATTACGCCCCCGCACCGGAGCGAATTCACCAAAAGTGAAAAAGCCGATCATGTTACGGCCTTCCCCAAGTTCACTGCGCAAGACATCAACATCCGGTTCCGGTTCACCAAAAAGATACGACCCCCGGCCTGAACAGTTGAAATAAAAATAAGCGGCCTGGGCCGGGTGGCGCATCGAACCAAGGAGTTCACGCGCCATTTGTGCGGTTCGTTCGAGCACCAGATTCATATCCCGGCGGGTGATCCTGATCCTCGTCCCCTCGGCTATTTCCACAGCCAGACGAATTCCGCCACGCTCTCTGTCCAGACCGATAATCGCCCGGTTGATGATATCCTCGTCATAACCCTGTCCGGCAAACTGTTCCCCCAGTTCAAAAAGGTTGAGGATATGGCCGAAATCCCGCACCCGCTCTTCACCGATGAAATCCCGTAACATATCAAGTGCCGGCAGACCGTCGATTTCCAGAATGAGGTTTTTTTCAACCCTGGTGATGGTGCGAAAAAGTCCTACCGGCTTGGAACCATGGGTGACCCCAATGCGATAGTTGAAATCGCCGCTGACCAGTACCCCCGCCACCGCATCGGAAAACACCAGGCCGTTGCAGAACTGATAGGTGTCCCGGCCCTGGAAGTCATTGCCGGCACTACCGCCGACGATATCGAGATGTTGCTCAAGAGACCTCTCCATGCCACGAAAAAGGGCGTTGACATTGACTGTCAAGCCGTCGGTGAAGAGAAACAGCAGCCGATTCGAAGCAGCTTCAGCAATGATGGGTCGCAATGTTTCGGCGATCTCTGTACCGATTTTTTCCGGCTCTTTGGCCAGATTGGGAAAAATGAAGGGGTGAAACCTCATGCGGGTGGATGTAATTGCCATGAGGACGAGGGAGTGGGTCGCTTCATCGCAGCCCTCATGACTGATAATTCCCGAGCCGGAACAACCACAGAGGGGGATATCAGGGCAGATCACTTGTATGCCCTGCATCACCTCAGGGATATCATGTCCCACGGAGGCAAAAAGAAAGAGGAAATCGGGGCTACAACCGTCAAGGTCGGCAACAACGGTTCGCGCCGCGTTCTCTCCTGCAGGAAAGGACTCAGTTATCTGGGAATAACAGATCGCCGTTCGCATCGATTTCTCCCTGTGATGAAGACTGAAGGCCCAAGCATTTATCTGGACAGCTGTTCTCCTTTATACTGCAAACCGCCAAATACAAAAAGAACTTCGAGAGGAATCGATATTATTTTTTACCGGCCGGCACCATCCCGGCAAACTGCTCCCGGCAATACAGGCCGTTGGGCATCTTCCAAAGGTTCTCAGAGTGGCCGGGGTCTTCCTATACCGGTCAAGGGCACAAGCTCCACCGCAAGAATGCTGACGAGGATAAGCACGCCCCCGGAAAGCTGCACCAGCGACAAACGTTCCCCCAAAAAAAACATGCCGCCAAGGGCTGCAAAAATGGTCTCGGAACTGAGGATGATCGCCGCATCGGCGGCTGGAGTGTAGCGCTGTCCCACTACCTGGAGAGTAAAGGCCATGCCTACGGAAAAAATACCTATATAGAGAATCCCCCAGGCAGCACCGATAACCTGAGGGATAGTCGGCGCTTCAACAAAAAAACCGAGTGTCAGCCCGCCCACGCCGCAGACCAGGAACTGCCCTGCTGCCACCACCAACGGGGCCCCGGTCCTTGACGCCATGATGCCGACGAGCAGAACATGGGTTGCCCAAAAAATCGTGCTGGAAATAACCCATAGATCACCGGTGGCAAGTTCAACCGTATGTGCTCCGCTGAGGATATAGGTGCCGATAAAGCAACTGATGGAGGCAGGCCAGATGGCAAAATGGACCTTGCGCTTGAGGATAATGAGGCCCAAAAGGGGCACAAGAGGGACATACAGGGCGGTAAGAAATCCGGAATTGGTAACGGTGGTTCTCAGAATCCCGTGCTGCTGCAAAATCGCCGCGGTCAGAAGGACACAGCCGGTGAGGAGTATGCCGAGCCAGTCGGTAGTATGAAATTTACGCTCTTGCCGCCCTACCCGACACATCTGTTTGAAGGCAAAAGGCAGGACGATAATCGCCCCGACCAGGAAGCGAGAACCTGTGAAGGTGATGGTGCCCAGTTCGCCGGTACCGATCTGCTGAACCACGAAGCTGCTGCCCCAGATCATTGCCGCCAGGGCGAGGAGCAGATTTGCCTGGATTCGCGTCATTATTTCACTCCAAAATGTTTGCTGCTTTTTTTCCGAACCACGTATTTCGATAGCGCTAAAGAATGCGGCAGTATACAGGCAAACCATGATTTTTCAAGCAAAGTCGTTAACGAATCCGGTGCACATGGTCAGGTTCAGCCGCGAATCCTCTTTTGCGGCCATTTTCATTCTGTTCGATTTTTACGGTTTCAATTTTCATATGAAATACAATTTGACATTATCGAACCTTCAATGAATAATGGTTCCAGGCTGTACGACCCTCCCCCCTTCTTCCCATCATGAGGGCTGGAGTTTCGAATTGACATGCCTTTCATTGTATCGGCCGATAAAATCTCACATTGCAGGAACGACCTCATGGAAATGCTCTCTGAACGGCAGAACAAGATCCTCTCCCTGGCGCGTGAAAACGGCAGGGTCGACGTTGAAGAACTTTCAATCTCCTTCAATGTCTCCCCGCAGACCATCCGCAAAGACCTCAACGAACTGTGCGACAAACAGCTGCTGCAGAGAATCCACGGAGGGGCCATTGTCGGTTCAGGCATTGAAAACGTCAGCTATGAAGCGAGGCGTCTCCTCGCCCCCGGCCCGAAGCAGGCAATAGGGAAGAAGACTGCCGAACTCATCCCCAACAACAGCTCACTCCTGATAAATATCGGCACAACCACCGAGCAGGTCGCCCATTCCCTGGCCAATCACCGGGGCCTTCTGGTCATCACCAACAATATCAATGCCGTCGAGATAATGAAAAATTTTCTCGGGGTTGAATTGATAATCGCCGGTGGCCAGGTGCGACGGTCCGATGGCGGTATCGTCGGCGATGCGGCGGTTGAGTTTATCAACCAATTCAAGGCCGATTATGCGGTCATCGGCGTTTCCGCAATCGATGAAGACGGCTCCCTCCTTGACTACGATTTCCGTGAAGTCCGGGTGGCTCAGGCGATCATCAAAAACTCCCGGCATATCATCCTGGTTACCGACGCCATGAAGCTGAGCCGGACCGCACCCATCCGCATCGGCCATATTTCCCAGATTGACACCATCGTCATCGACGATGTGCTACCGAAAAAACTGGAAGATATCTGCGCTCAAAACGGCGTCAATGTCATCGTTGCCAAATCTTGAAAAAGGCAATTCAAGGTAACTGAACAGACAGTTAAAAAAGAATTTCCAGCCAAAATATTTCACTTGCCTCACGATTTGTTTTCGGTTAAGGAATAAATATACTTGCGTTTGAAACTTTTTATCGGACAATCTGAAACCACACAGAGATAAGAAGACACCTCAGCAACAGGCCGGATATGAAGACACCTGTGTTCGATCTTGCAGTAATCGGCGGCGGCATCAACGGCTGCGGCATCGCCCGTGACGCCGCAGGGCGAGGTGTTTCAGTATTCCTCTGCGAGCAGGGCGATCTCGCCTGTGGCACCTCCTCGGCTTCCACCAAACTTATCCACGGCGGTCTCAGATATCTCGAATATTACGAATTTCGCCTGGTCCGCGAGGCCCTGCACGAACGTGAGGTTCTTCTTACGGCCGCACCGCATATCATCACTCCCCTTCGTTTCATTCTGCCCCACCATCAAGGCTTGCGCCCGGCCTGGCTTATTCGTCTCGGTCTCTTTCTCTATGATCATATCGGCGGGCGAAAGCTTCTGCCCGGCACCACCTCCGTCAATCTGCGCAGCGATGAGGCCGGCCGGGTTCTGAAAAAGAATTTTTCCAAGGGTTTTGAATACTCCGACTGCTGGGTGATGGACAGCCGACTGGTGGTCCTCAACGCCATGGATGCCGCCGCCAAGGGGGCAACCATACAAACCCGCACCAGGCTGCTGTCGGCGACACGGACCGGCAAGACCTGGACCTTGAATCTTTTAGACAGATCTCGCAACGAAGAATATACCATAGAGGCCCGCGTCCTGATCAATGCCTCCGGCCCCTGGCTCGACGAACTGCTGGCCCACATCTCTCACACCGCCAGCCGAGAACATATCCGCATGGTCAAGGGCAGCCATATCATCGTCCGCAAGATGTTTGACCACGACCGGGCCTATATCTTCCAGAACGAGGATGGCCGGATAATCTTCGCTATCCCCTACGAAAGTGACTTCACCCTGATCGGCACTACCGATGTCGACTTCCAAGGCGATCCCGGAAAGGTGGCAATCTCAGAGGATGAAACCGTCTACCTGTGCCGCGCCGCATCCGAGTATTTCATCCGTGAACTGTCGCCCGCCGATGTAGTGGGCAGTTTCTCCGGCATCCGCCCGCTTTTTGATGACGGCAAAAGTGATGCCAAGGCGGCCACCCGTGATTATGTCCTAAAACTCGACACCGGCCGGGACGAAGCCCCGCTCCTGTCCCTCTATGGCGGCAAGATCACTACCTATCGCAAGCTTGCCGAATCGGTGCTAGGCAAACTTTCCCCTTTCCTGCCCGGTATGGGGAATGCCTGGACGGAAAAAGCCCACCTGCCCGGCGGGGATTTCCCACCACAGAGCTTTGCCGCCGAGGTCGAGAAACTGCTCGCTCGCTGCCCGGTCCTCACCGCAAACCACGCCACCCGCCTGATCCGAACCTACGGCACCTGTGCAATAGCCATGACCGCTGCGATCAAAATTCGAGAAGATCTTGGAAAATGTTTTGCCACCGACCTCTATAGCTTTGAAATTGACTACCTTATAAAAAATGAATGGGCGCGAAACGCCGAGGATGTGCTGTGGCGGCGTACAAGGCTGGGCCTTGTTGTAACGGCCACTGAAGCCGGGGCGCTGGACACCTATATCAAAGAAAAAATATTGGTCGACCTCCGGCTACCACCAATACACGCTGAGGAGAAGTAGATGCAGCTTGAACTCCGCAACCTGAGTAAAAAAGTCGGCAGGGACTTTCACATTCACGACGTAGACCTGACCTTTGCCGCCGGTTCCCTGAATATCCTCCTCGGGCCTACTCTGGCCGGCAAGACCTCGCTCATGCGCCTCATGGCCGGACTTGATCAGCCGACCTCGGGCACGGTCCACGTCGATGGCCTGAATGTAACCGGCATACCGGTGCAGAAACGTAACGTGGCGATGGTCTACCAGCAGTTCATCAACTATCCGAATCTAACGGTCTTTGAAAATATCGCCTCACCACTGCGTATTGCCGGGGTTGGGCGCTCAGAAATCAAAGAACGAGTGGCCAAGGTGGCGGCTCTTTTAAAACTCGACAAGATGCTTGGCCGGTCA
>JAHJLI010000055.1 GCA_018821785.1 Pseudomonadota bacterium | reverse complement strand
GAAAACGATATTGACAATGTATTCAAAGCATTTAGCCAGCTAGGTACAACACGCGACTCGAACCACCGGGGTACCGGGCTCGGCCTGGTCATTGCCGCTGAGCTGGTGGAAATGATGGGTGGGAAAATTTGTGTCGAAAGCAACCCGGGAGTTGGAACCACTTTTTCCTTTGCTGTCGGCTTCCCATGTGCTCCATCCTGCCAAGCAGGGCAGACAGTTGCCAGGAGAATTGCCTCTCCCGCCATGAAGCCACAAGAACGAAAGAGGCAATCGCTGCAAATTCTTCTCGTTGAAGATGAATACATTAATCAAACCCTTGCAGTAAGCATCCTGGCAAGAGAGGGCTGGGCCGTGGCCGTGGCCGAAAACGGTGTTAACGCACTGCAACTCCTGAACAATCACGGCTTTGACCTTATCCTCATGGACATCCAAATGCCGGAATTAAACGGCTATGAAACAACTCTCGCCATCCGTCAGAAAGAACAAGGGACAGACCGCCATATACCTATCATCGCCATGACCGCGTACGCGGTCATGGGCGATCGAGAAAAATGCCTGGCCGCCGGTATGGACGGCTATGTCTCCAAACCTATTCGCCCCGACAAGCTACGCGAGGAGATCGAAACAGTCCTTTATCGCCAATCAATTCCTGAAGGATTTCTATAATACCTCTATAACCTGTGAATTAGACTACTATCGAACGCTCATTCCGGCCATCCTTCTGCACCTTGGCAACTTTCTGCGGGCATGGTACTCTTGCCTTCTTCAACCCATACGCAGTTCAAGAGGTGCTGTTATATGCAGGATTTACAAAATCTTTTTGCCGAGGCGGTCAGTCTCCATCAGGCCAACAAGCTAGTTGAGGCTGAAAAACTGTATTTACAGGTTCATAGTTTGCTGCCGGATAATATCAACGTGCTCGCCAATCTGGGCATCGTCTGCCGCGACCTGGGAAAACTTGGTGAAGCCGAGGTATATTGCAGGCAAACACTTGCCGCCGCACCCGACGATCCGGCCCAGCATCTCAACCTCGGTGCAGTTCTTGAGGCCGCCAGTGATCTGAGCGGTGCCAGAATTGCCTATGAAAAAGCCCTTCAGCTTGCACCTAGTCATCCAAAGATTTTAAATAATCTCGGGAAATTGCTGCACCAACAAGGGTATTCAGAGAGGGGTCTTGAATTGATCGAACAGGCCATCCGCATGGAACCGAATTATCCCCTGGCCCTCAATAACCTGGGAGTCATCCACAGTGAGCGGGGCGATCTTGATCTCGCCGGGAAGTGCCTTGAAAAAAGCGTTAACCTCGATCCAGACAACGTCAACGCTCTCTACAACCTGGCCGGGCTCTACAACGCCCAGAATAACTTCATTAAGGCCCAAACCCTGCTCACCCGCGTGCTGAGCATCGACCCCAATCATCAGGCGGCGCATCACATGCTTGCCGCCCTTTGCGGAACCTCTCCCCCCTCGGCGCCACGGCAATATGTAGAGGAGATCTTTGACAAATACGCCCATCGTTTTGACGTCCACCTCGAAGAAGCCTTGGGGTATACGGCGCCGTCGGCGCTTGCCTCCATGGTCCGAGAAGCGCTAGGGTCGTCGCTGCCTTTTGCGGCAGCTCTTGATCTCGGCTGTGGCACAGGGCTATCCGGAGCATCGTTCAGGGAGATTGCCGGGCGCCTGGTAGGTGTCGATGTGTCTCGGCAAATGCTTGCCAAGGCTCGTGAGAAAAAGCTTTACGACCGCCTTGAACAGGAGGAGATCCTGGCATTTCTAAAAAGAGATGCAGAATACTACGATCTCTTTATTGCCGCCGATGTCCTGGTCTATCTCGGCGATCCCAAACCCCTCTTCCCGGCCCTTGCCGCCAGGACCAGGGGAAACGGGATTGTCGCCTGTTCGATAGAAGAAACGCAGAATGTTGAAGGCTATGCACTGCTGCCCTCCGGACGTTATGCCCATAATCCCACATACCTGGTGGCTTGCGCAGATGACGCTGGTTTTTCCGTACTCGTCGACCAACCCCATAGAATTCGTAAAGAAAACGGGGAATGGCTGGCCGGAGCCCTTTATCTTTTTATAAGAAAAGAGGCAAGTGACAGCCCCAGGGAAATTGATCAGGTGAACCCCCAAACTCCGTAATTGGGTCCGAAGAGTTCCCATTTTTTTTTGTTGCGCACCTCAAACCATTCCTTGAAGCGAAGGTCGGTGCGGGTTCCGGCGAAGGGAAAACAAAGATAAAACCGGGCCTTCTCCTGCCGGTCAGGTTTTCTGCTCAGGCGCATCTGCGGATTATTTACCTGGGCCTCCGCCAGGATGTGAAGAGCCTCGTCGATGTCCGGTAGTGGAAGGGTCAGGGTGAAGTTATATTCCTCTTTCATGGCAGGCCTCCAAGTGGAAAATACTTACAAAAACAGATTTCTATATCACATATCAACAAGCATTTGCCAAGAATTTAACAAAACCCGCACCTTACCTTATGCCTTTTTCGCGAGAAAATCAAAATACTCGCGAACCGTGGGCAGGGCTCCCTTCAAAGCACTGACGGCGGTAAGTTCCGTTGAGCCGAGATACACCCTCGCCCCGTCACCGAGGCGATTATCAAAATTACGGGTCGAGGTCGAGATGACCGTGGTACCGGGTCTAACCCTCGCCTGATTGCCCATGCACAGGCTGCATCCGGGTATCTCTACCCGCCCGCCGACCTGAGCGAAGATTGCCATCCCGCCTTCCCGGCCTATGGCGTCACGATCCATGCGGGTCGACGGTGCCACCCACAACCGTGCCTCTGCATAGGCTTCGCCGGCAAAAAGACGAGCGGCGGCCTGAAGATGACTCAAATGGGTCATACAGGAACCGATAAAGGCCTCGTCGATTTTTGTTCCGGCCACCTCGCTGAGCAACCGGACATCATCCGGATCGTTGGGGCAGGCGAGGATGGGTTCGGTTATTGCCGCAAGATCAATGTCGAGAATTGCCGCGAACTCGGCATGGGCATCCCGTCGCAGCAGATGCGGATCGGCAAGCCATGCCTCCATGTCGGCAATACGACGGCGAAGGCAGGTGCTGTCACCGTACCCTTCCGCCACAAGGGACAGAAGAAGAGCAACATTATTTCGAACATTGTCTGTCACCGTCGCAAGGGGCAAGCTAACCGCGCAGGCCGCAGCACTTCGCTCCGCCGAGGCGTCGGTCAGCTCGAAGGTTTCTTCGACTGAGAGGTCATCCACACCTTCAATCTCCAGAACCGCCCCGGCAAAGATGTTTTTCTTGCCCTTCTTGGCCACGGTCAGAAGGCCCTGCTTGATTGCCATATAGGGAATGGCATTGACCATATCTCGAACAGTGATACCCGGCAACCGTTTTCCGTGAAAACGTACCAGAACCGAGGGCGGCATCTCCATCGGCATAAAGCCCAGGGCGGCGGCAAAGGCCACCAGGCCTGAACCGGCCGGAAAGGAAATGCCAAGGGGAAACCTGGTGTGCGAGTCGCCACCGGTGCCGACCGTATCCGGCAGCAGCATTTTGTTGAGCCAGGGGTGGATAACCCCGTCACCCGGCCTGAGAGCGACCCCGCCGCAATCGACGGTGGTTTCCCGCATGGTCTGCCACCGGGTAAAATCAGAGGCCTTCGGATAAGCGGCAGTATGACAAAACGACTGCATGAATAGATCGGTTTTGAATCGCAGGCAGGCAAGCTCGGCAATCTCCTGCATGGTCATCGGCCCCGTTGTGTCCTGGGAGCCGACGGTGGTCATCTTCGGCTCGCACACCGTCCCGGGAAGAACACCTTCCACCCCACAGGCCCTGCCGACTATCTTCTGGGCAAGGCTGTAACCTTGGCCCGGTTTGGCAACGGGATTGCTGATTTCCTGGAAAATTGTCGGAAACGGCTCCCCCATGAAGGTGCAGGCCAACCGGGTCAACTGCTGGCCGATAATCAGGTTCAATCGCCCCCCTGCCCGATATTCCTCAAGCAACGTCAGGGGTGCCGCCTGCAAGGGTATGACAAGGCCCTCCTGGTTGCTGAGGGTCCAGTCCTGTGGACGGAAAATGACCCTGTCGCCGGTGGCGAGTTTTTCAACCTCGCATTCAACGGCCAAGATTCCAGCATCTCGGGCTGTAGCATAAAAGATCGGGGCGATAGTCCCACCGAACACTACTCCGCCCGTACGCTTGTTCGGCACATGCGGCAGATCGACGCCGGTGTGCCAGAGCAGGGAGTTTACCGCCGATTTCCTGGATGATCCAGTCCCCACCACATCGCCGGCAAAGGCCACCTGGTGGTTGTCCACCCGCCAGCCGGCAATGGTGGCAATGCCGTCCGGAAACCGTTTGCTGCCGAAGAAGGTTGCGTGCAACGGAATGTCGGCGCGGGACTGGGCCTGGTTGCCGGGCGAAAAATCATCGGTGTTGATCTCCCCGTCAACCTTGTAGATTTTCAGTTCCAGAGAGTCGGGAATGGGGGGCGAAGAGGTAAACCATTCAGCCTTTGCCCAGGAAGCAATGACCTCCCGGGCATGAACGTTGGTTTTTGCCAGAAGTGCCACCCGATCAAAGCCGCTGTAAATTTTAATGAGCCCCTTCAGTGCTTCGGCACTGCAAGCGGCCAGGGGTTCAACCGAAAGCAGCTCAATTAAGGCCGCGACATTGTATCCGCCACCCATTGCCCTGAGCATGGAAATAGCATTTTCAGGACTGAGAATTGCAACCTTCACCCGACCAAGGGCAACATCGTACAACCATTTTGCCTTGACCTGAGCAGCCTTACTGACCCCGGACTCCACTCGTTTAGAGATGAGATTTAGAAGGAAAGGACTCTCTGCATCTCCCCGTTCGAGTAGTCTCTGTGCTTCCTTGGTTTGTTCGGGAGTTAAGGGGAGTGGGGGCAGACTGGCGACCTGCCGCCTGTCTGCCTCAAGTCTGTACGGTTTCAACATGGGTGCATTCCTTGTTATAGTGGCGATGTCCATCCGCAGCCATTTTTGCTGCTGGAGGCCGACTGAAAAATCGAGAAGTAGGTCGCGAATATAGCAAGGTTTCTCTTCGGAACCAAGTCCTTGAAGAGAATTTGACGAAAAAAGATATGGGGAAGATCTCTGACCGCTCTCCCCTTCACTCGATGAGAACAGCGGTCAGTATCTGTGGAACGCTTGAACCTGCTCTTGCAGACTTTTATTTTTTAGATTTTTAAACCCGAAATCAGATCTTTTCCTGCAACCACTGCAGCCCCTCGGGGGTGATGAGGGAAAAGAGAAAACCTGCGAAGGACTAACAATCAAAGACCTTTTCCAAAGCATGAATAAACGCGTCATCGACCTCCTGCAGATAGGCGTCCCACCCCTCACCGAAGCGATAAAAGGCCATTGATGCCATTTTCTTGGTGATAATGGCATCTCGATAGGGCTGGAGTTGTTCCGCATTGAGAATGGCCATTATCGAGGTCTCTCCGAGTTTTTCGCGCAGTACTGCCGGAATGTAATGTTCCATTATCTTCCAAACCAGCCCGGGGACGGCGAGGATCTCGGCAAGGCGTCCCTCCAGGAGATCCTGCAGGGCAAAAATCTGTTCGCTGGTGACCTCCGAGAGGACAAACAGCTGTTGGGCTGGATCGGCATCATACAAGCGCAGAAGCAGCCCGGTTTCCAGGCGCGCATAACGATCAACCAAACCAATAATGTCCTTGATCAGCGCCCAGCGGGTCACAGGATTATTCTGCAGTTTATCCTCGTAACCATCCTGAAGGAGGAAGGCGGTCAGGACCTCGGCAATGGAACTGCTGAAAACCCCACCCTTGTTTGCGGTTGTATCTTTGATCTGTTTAATATTCGAATGGGTGGCGATATGCCGTCTTGCCCCATCATCAAAGAAGACGTTGGCTCCTTCGACAATAAACTGCAACTCCTTAAAAAGATCAAGAAATTGCCGGACATTGCCGTGATGAATGGTATCCTTGAAGCCGCCACAGGGAATAAAAGCGCGGATGCCCGCCTCTCTGATGTATTTGCGGTTGGCGGGATTATACAGGAAATTACGGTGAAACAGCGCCCCGTCCTGCACAACCGTGCCATCGGGAAGAGTCACATTCCCTGCCTGTATCGGTACTCTAAAGCCCTGACTGCTCAGTTTTTCCGTCGGAAAACCAAGAGAATTCACCCGCGGCTGGGAGTTGCGCATGAAGGCCAGCTTCATCAGCTCTTCCTTATCGAGCCCCTGGGGATCAAAGAGGACCGAACCGCCATCGATGATCAGACAGATTTTCCCTTTGTAGCATTGAATCTGGTTGGCCCCAAGATCGCCGTCCGGACCACCGGTAATCATCAGGTTCAGCTCTTCTTCCCGTTCACCATAATGGTCGATGAGGGTCCGGAAGCTCCCCATGATGGAGGTGGTAGTCATTCCGGAAATATCGATCTGTCCACCGATTTCTTTATAAATTGCCGCCATATCCCCGGTCGTGCAGAGAGATTTTCCATCAACCTGCAGCTCAACCCCTTGCTCACCCCGGTCATACAGTCCGAAGGTCTGCCCCCCGGATAACAGTCCGTAGGTATCGTGGGGAATACCAAAACTCTTGCCGGTAGTGAGGGTTCTCCAGTACTGATACCCTTTTCCCCGGGCGTTGTAAGCGACGTCGTCCATGAGCGGGGCGGTACCTTCGTCCGGCCCGAAAAAGACCATCTCCGGCTTGCCGTAATAATCAACAATTGAATTGTCGGGCAGCATCAAATCCATGATCCCTTCGGTGTAATCGTTCAAGGCCTCTTTTCGGTAGCCGGCATATTCCGGCCGGGGGACAACCACGCCCTTTGAACCGCTTTCGCAGATATCCTTGTGTTTCAAACGCTGCGCCTTGGGCCCCAGAGCATAATTAAGGAGAACGGCATTATCGAGTTCCGTGTCATAGTTGGCCCGCGATACTCGAATCAGTCGCAGTCCGCCACGGGCTATATCTGCGGCGCGAAGATGCGTACCGCTGGAATAGTGGCCGTTGACGAAAAAAATACCAAAGACAAATCGAGTGAAAACCAGGGGATCGAGAATGCCGTTATCAAACCGGAAGGAGAAGGAGCGCTTCTCCGCTTTGTAAAAATTGGTTTTGAGGGTGCAGTTGACAATCTTGCACATAAATTTGAAGATCTCATAACCGAGGGGAAAATCGATGAACCGGCTGGCAATGATCTTCTCAAACTCCTGCCACTTTTCTGCAATTTCTTCAGCATGCAGATGCTTGCTGACTGCAGGAGAGAATTTCCCGGCAAATATTTTGTAGATAAAACCAATAAGATCCGGGTTCTTGGCGACGGTATCCTGGATGAGCCGTGCCGTGTAGGTCGACTTGTTGGAACTTTGCACTCGTTTGGCAAAGGCCTCGCGCTGATCTTTGTTGGCAAGATTTTCGAGGATCTCACGGTCGGCGATGTTCTCGCTCTCTTTGAAAATGAAGAGATGAGTAAAATCAATTACATTTCCGGCAAAAAGCATTTCCTGGAAACTGATCTGGTCCTGCAGGTACAAACTGGTAATCGGACCTATAGCGAAGGCCAGAAAAGCACTCAGATCGGCAATCACCCCTTGTTCCTGCTTTCTTGTCAATTCGCCGCCGACATAGAGGGTGCAGATCGAGGACGAAACCGACGCCTGCCCAAGATACGGTTCCCAATAGGCGCGCTGCAGGGTCAGACCGTGATCCTCAAGGATTTTTCTCAACACCGGCAGTTGGGGGGAGGCAAAATCGGAGTTGAACATCAGCCGCGTCTCACCGCTTTCCGGCAGATTGAAGACCCCGATCAAAGGAGTTATCGATTGTTCGTTTTCTTTTAAAAATTTCTCGTAACGCCGTCTGGTGGGTTCCGGTGTCACTTGATAATCTCCGGCAACCGTGAAGAGAAAACGCGATTGAGCAAAGACTTCCCTGGGATAATCGGCCAGCATTTCCGGCCTGATGATATAGGTGTAGTATTTGCTTTCCGGACTAAAATAATATTCTCTGCGATGACCGGCGATGAGGTGTTCAAGCACCGCCTCCATGTTTTCACGGGTATCCTCCGTAGCTATTCGCACCCACTGGACTTTACCGGACTGGCTTGCATCAAACTCCACTTGGGCAACTCGACCGTAGAGAACCACCCTGCCGTCGATAACTTTAATGGACGTAGCGATAGATTGCAGCAGGTCGGCCAAAGGTGCCTTGCTGATATTTTGAAAAAAATACCGTGGCAGGCCAAGATCCTGCAAGAGAATTCCGGCCGCAAGATTGAGGCAATTAGCGGTCAGTAAACCTTCCGAGGACAAATCAATGACCGCCTCATAGAGAACCCGTGGATCAAGTCCAACGCTCTCTGCCTTGGCAATAATGTCTTCGCCCCTGGTCGTGGAAGCACTGCTAACTGTATGATTTTCCATAATAACTCCTTGAATTGATACCGCAGAAAATGTCCTGCGCCACCACAGCTGGTCCCTCAAAAAATCAATGACAGACCAAGGCTGTGAAGGCAAAAGGGGAAAGAGATACTCAACCGCGATATTATCGGCGGAATTGTGCTCCGAGAACAAGGCCGAGATCGAATGCCCGGTTGTTCATGGTCAGGAAATCCTTGGGAACCCGGTCAGCCACCGCTGTCATGACCGATTGCGCCTGCAATATCTCGGTAAGGCCGATGAGGGCTCCAAGAACGCAGATATTGAACACCACCGGTTTGCCGATCTTTTCCATGACCGTCTCATACATCGGCAGTTCAATCTGTTTGGCATCGACCTTGCGAGTGGTCTGCACGTATCGTTTATCGGTCAGCAAAATTCCTCCCGGCCGAATAATGGACGAATAGGTATTATAAGCCTCCTGGGTCAAACATACCAGGATGTTTGGCTGGGTTACTTCGGGGAAGTTGATTTCCTTGTCGGAGATGATGATGTCGCTGCGGGTCGCCCCACCTCGGGCCGCCGCACCATAACTCTGTGACTGGGTGGCATTCAAGCCTTCATAAATAACGGCCGCCTCGGCGATAATAATGGCTGCAGTTATTACGCCCTGACCGCCCGAACCTGAGAATACCATGCGTATCCTGCTGTTCATGATATCTTCTCCTTCATTGCATATGCGATTATCTTATCATACTCTTCGCAGTATTCCGGTCGCTCTTTTTCGACAAAAATGCCGCGAGGAATGAGATGGGGTTTCTCTTCCAGGGCCTTAGAGCCTAGTTTTGCAGTATTATCCTTGTAAAGACCGAGCATGTTAACAGCGTCCCCTTCCTTATTCTTCCTACCGAAATGGGTTGGGCACTGCGACATGATCTCGACCACCGAGAAGCCTTTATGAAGAATGGCCTTGGTCAGCATCTCGGTGCATTCCTTGACATGAAAGGCAGTGGTGCGGGCAACAAAAGTCGCCCCCGCAGCCTTGGCGAGTTCCACCACGTCAAAACTACTGTCAATGGTTTTATACGGAGCGGTTGTCGCCTTAACCCCGGGTCCGGAAAGTGGCGAGAATTGTCCACCTGTCATCCCGTAAATCCGGTTGTTCATAACGATGGCGGTTATGTCGATATTGCGACGTGCCGCATGGATGAAGTGATTGCCGCCGATGGCCAGGGCGTCGCCATCTCCCATCGGAACCAACACGTTCAAGTGTGGCCGACTGAGCTTGACACCGGTGGCAAAGGCCAGGGCGCGGCCATGCAGGGTGTGCAGAGAGTGAAAATCGACATAGCCGGAAATTCTCGCCGAACAGCCTATTCCAGAGACCATGACGATCTCATTTTTATTCAATTTAAGCTCTTCAATGGAATGGATAAGAGCGTTGAGGATGGTACCATGGCCGCAGCCGGGGCACCACATATGCGGGAAAAACCGTTGCCGTAAATAGTCTTGGACTGCCATATTATACTCCCCTCCCCTGGATGACCCGAAGGAGTTGTTTAATGTTCGATGGGGTGATGAGTTGTCCGTCGATCCGATTGGCAAGAAACACCCGATCGGGGCTTTTCACCGCCGCCTTAACCTGGGTCAAGACCTGGCCCATATTCATCTCCACCACAAGAACGGCCTTGGCATCTGAGCACTTCTCTTTCACCAATTCGGTGGGAAACGGCCACAGCGACTGTAGTTCGAGCACCCCGATCTTTTCTCCCTTGTTCCTGCGGTTCTGCGCCAGATGGATGGCCGATCTGGCGGAAGAGCCATAGGAGACCAGGATATACTCCGCGTCCTCCAGGCAATGTTCCTTGTAGCGGGTTATGGCCTGGACATTGTTTTCTATTTTATCGACCAGATGACGCAGCAATTCATTGACTATTTTTGGATTGTTCGATGGGAATCCCCACATGTCATGAAACAGACCGGTGACATTATAGCGATGTTCAGCGCCAAAATCCGACATCGGCAGCCGTCCGTCCTCCCTGGGTAGGTAGGGATGATAATCGACATCTTTAGCGACAGCAGTTCGCAGCCGGTCAACGATCTCCAACTCGCCCTTCTCGGGGATGATGAGTTTCTCCCGCATATGGCCTACTGCTTCGTCAAAAAGAAGAATTACCGGGGTGCGATAGGTCTCAGCCATATTAAAGGCATCAACCGTCATTTTAAAGACATCCTGATGGTTGGAGGCAGTGAGGGCAATAATTGCATGATCACCGTGGGTGCCCCATCTGGCCTGGTTAATATCCCCCTGGCTGACATGGGTGGGATTACCCGTTGACGGCCCACCTCTTTGGACATTTGCGATAACACAGGGAATTTCCGTCATACATGCGTAACCGATAGCCTCCTGTTTTAAGGAGAACCCAGGTCCGCTGGTGGCGGTCATCACCTTTTTGCCAGTAAGAGATGCCCCGATAATTGCGCACATTGAGGCAATCTCGTCCTCCATCTGGATAAATTTTCCACCTATCTCCGGAAGACGCTGGGAGAGTTGTTCGGCAATTTCCGTCGAAGGAGTAATTGGATAGCCGGCATAAAAATCGAGCCCGGCATACAGAGCACCTTCCACACAGGCCTCGTTTCCTTGAACAAATCGTATATTCTTAGGCATTTTTCTCACCCTCCTCCGTCAATACCTCAATGGCCAGATCCGGGCACCGTAATTCACACATCCGGCAACAGATACAGTCATCCGGCCGAACTGCCACAGCCTTATCCGAGCCGTCCAACTCGAGAACCTTCTTCGGACACAATGCAACACAAATCCCACATCCCTTGCACCAGTCCGGGTTAATAACAATTGCCTTAAGCTTCTCCCTGGCCATACGCTCCTCTTTCTTATTGTTGATTGCAGGCAATCAACGTTTTTTATTCAACTGCCCCTTCTACTCCGCATCCATAAAAGGATACGAAAAATCGACAGGGGGCGCAAATGTTTCTTTTATTGTCCTGGTTGAAACCCACCGCATGAGATTGGCCAGAGAGCCAGCTTTATCGTTTGTCCCGGAGGCTCTGCCTCCGCCGAAAGGCTGCTGGCCGACCACAGCACCAGTCGGTTTGTCATTGATATAAAAATTTCCCGCCGCATGTTCCAAGCGCCCCATAGCCAACCGTACTGCGTCGCGATCTTGAGCAAAGATGGTACCGGTGAGGGCATACGCCGAGGAGGTGTTGCAAAGCTCCAGAGTCTCGGCGAATTGATCATCGTCGTACACATAGACTGTCAGGACCGGCCCAAAAATCTCTTCCACCATGGTTTTGAAATGGGGATCGGTTGCTAAAATGACCGTCGGTTCTATAAAATAGCCGACACTTTTATCGCAGCTGCCACCAATGAGAATTTTACCACCTTCTTTTTCCCTGGCATAGTCGATATATCCGGCGATAGCATCAAATGCTCCCTCATCTATAACCGCACCGACAAAATTGCGGAAGTCGGTCGGTGGCCCCATCGTAATGCGACCCATTTCTGCCCGTAGCCCTGCTTCAACAACAGGCCAGATCGAGCGAGGGATATAAGCCCGACTGGCGGCGGAACATTTCTGGCCCTGGTATTCAAAGGCCCCTCGGACCAGCGCGATAACCAGGGGCTGGACATCGGCACTGGCATGGGCGAAGACGAAGTCCTTACCGCCGGTTTCTCCGACAATTCTCGGATACGTTTTATATTTTGAAATATTTTCACCAATGGTTCGCCACATGCCATGAAACACCCGTGTTGAGCCGGTAAAATGGATGCCGGCAAGATGTGTATCGGTCAGGCAGATATCCCCAACAACCGCACCGGCTCCCGGAACAAAATTAATCACACCAGGCGGCAAACCCGCCTCTTCGAGAATCCGCATGATCAAGTACGGGGTATAAACCAGCGAAGATGCCGGTTTCCATACCACCGTATTTCCCATTATCGCCGGAGCGGTCGGCAGATTTCCAGCAATGGCCGTAAAATTGAAGGGGGTAACCGCGAAAACAAAGCCTTCGAGTGGTCTATGCTGCGCATAATTCCAAACTCCGGCTGATGATTCCGGCTGTTTTTCATAAATTTCTTGAGCATAGCGGACATTGAAGCGAAGAAAATCGATGAGCTCACAGGCAGCATCGATCTCCGCCTGAAAGGCGGTTTTACCTCCGGCAAGCATCGCGCCGGCATTGATCATAGCTCGGTACTTGCCGGCCAGGAGCTCGGCGGCTTTCAAAAAGATAGCGCATCGGTCTTCCCAACGAAAAGACTGCCACATTGATTGAGCAGCCACCGCCGTGGTTATCGCCAGCCTGACCTCATCAGGCCCGGCTTTATGGTAAGTGGCCAAGACATGCCGATGATTGTGAGGCATTACCGTATTCCCAAGACGCCCGGTTCTGATCTCTTTTCCGTTTATAATAAGGGGGATCTCAGGCTGTTTAGCCGTCGCATCGGCCAAGGCCTGCTTCAATCTCACCCTCTCGGGACTGCCGGGAGCATAGCTCTGAATTGGCTCATTCTCCGGCTTCGGGATGCTGATAACCGCATTGTTAAGTAGATTCATCGTCATTGGACCTCAGCAAGTCAAGCGTGATGCCAAAAAGCTATCCCTTCATAAAAAGTGCTTTGAGAATGACTCCGGCCATTTTGGGGTTTTCTTTCAATCTTCTCGTGCAGTATCCAAACCATTGCTTTCCAAAGGGTACATAAACGCGCATCCGATGCCCTTTATCAAGAATAGAACGGCGCAAAGCAGGGGTTACTCCATATAGCATTTGAAATTCGTATTTTTCGCAGGGAACTTTATATTTTTCTATCAGTTCATACGCGCCCTCTATTACCGGGATATCATGGGTGGCAATAGCCGGATACATCTTCTGCTGGAACATATATTCAATATCTTTCAGGAAATACTCATTAATGTCGCTATATTTTTTATAAGCGATCGACTCCGGCTCAATATAAATACCTTTGCAAACCCTGAGATTAACTGGGTGTTCCGATGTGTGTATGTCCTTCATATTCTCAAGATCCCGGAGAGTTCTCTTCAGATATGCCTGGATAACAAGGCCAACATTTGCCGGAAACTCCACCTTGAGCTTTCTGTACAATTCTATTTCCATATCGGTACAAGGTGAATCTTCCATATCAATTCGGACGAAATTGCCGAATGTAGCTGCCTTTGCAACTACCTCACGAATATGGCTATAGGCAACATTTTTGTCGAGGAGTAATCCAAAAAAGGTCGGTTTCAGCGAATAATTGCCTTTCACCCCTGCTCTCTCAGCCTCTTCAATTACTTCAAGATACTCCTTTTTATTGGCCTCGGCCTCATCGAGAGTGGTAATAAATTCACCGAGAACATCAAGAGTTGTCAAGATACCTTGTGCGTTTAGCTTTTTCGCATTGGCAATAGCTTCAGCCAGATTCTCCCCGGCTATATATTCCTTTGAAAACATCCACACCAGCTTTTTAGGCAAATGGGGAAGTAGACTAGCAATTATTTGATTTATCATTATGCAACCTTTTTCCTATGTTTTGTGAATCGTATGGCGTTGTCAAAATAATATCATGGCCAATTTGTATATGAAACGGCATTCGGAGCCGAAACTAAATCTGAATATTAACCAAGTTGTTATTGTGACGGCTCCCAACTATCTGCTATTACGTTAAATTACCGCTGCAAGACTATTTTATAATTATTTTAAAAATTACCTTTCTTCTTGTTTGAGAATTGTATACAATGATTGGACACAAAATTAGTACGTTATTTGTGAGTGGTATGTCAACATTTTTTGTGTATATTAGGAAAATAGTTTCAGAGCAATTCTCCCTTGGAAATTTCGAAAACCTGGATCCAGAAGCGATAAAAAGTTTGAAACTATTCGAGTTATGAAAATTCGACAACTATGTATCAACCTGTGACCGAAAAACCGAATGTGGCTTCCTGAGATTTCCCTAAAACCATGGTAACTGTATAAAACTCTATGAGCCTATCCAGAAAAATAAATTCTGAAGACGCAGTTTACCGAAAATTAAAAACCGCGATTCGAAAAAGATACATCAAACAAGGCAGTCAATTGGTTGAAGTAGCTCTAGCCCAACAACTCGGCGTCAGCAGAACGCCGGTTAGAAGCGCTATAAAACGCCTCGAAGCTGAAGGCTTGGTCAATAGTATCCCCAATCGAGGTGCCTTCGTTATAACCCCGACCCAGAAAGAAATTGAAGAAACTTTCCTGGTTCGTGCCCAGCTTGAAATTATGGCTACGCGGCTTGCCTCCTCACGCATTACCCCTAAGCAGATCGAGGACCTTCGCAATCTCATAAGCCTCGAATCAAAGGTTTTCGATGAAAGCAACTTAGATGATTACTATGCCGCCAATGATAACCTTCATCTCAAGATTGCTGAACTGAGCGGGAATCGAGTCCTTTATTCCTATATAAAAGAACTG
>JAHJLI010000002.1 GCA_018821785.1 Pseudomonadota bacterium | reverse complement strand
TAATAAATGGAGGCATCCTTCCAGAATACCGTGATTTTCCCAAGCTTTTTGTCGTTTTTGCTAATAAGTACACTAAATTCTCTGGTTTGCAGTAGATCGATATCAAAGAGAATTTTGTCCAACCCTTTAAGGGGGCGCGATTGTATTTCTGAAATGAGCTTTTCGTCTGAGCCGAAAACCTGAACTTTTTGGTATTCCTTACGAGCAATGAGAACAGACAGAAAACCATCAATGCTGTCAGTATCGAAATTCCAAAGAGGATCGACCAGCAGTTTTGAATGTTCAGTTACTGCAATTTTTAGCTCTTTTTGGCTACGGACATGGTGGAAATAATTAACGGTGACTAAAGCACATATAATAATCAGAGGAATGAGAAAGTCGGATTTTTTAATCCTTGCTGCTGCAACATGTTTATCCACTTCTTCCTCGTTTGGCCAGAAGGATATTGTTTTTGACAATTGCCTTGAAAAGAAAACACCTTGTTTAAAGTCTATGGAAATGCATACTTCAAGTCAATGTTTTTCAAAAAGAAGAATAAATAGAAATAATATTCCCAATTTGAGCCTCTTGCAAAAGTACCTGCTTGTTGTGATATCAGCACGGTTCAAGTTTTAGCAGGTGGTCGGCAAAAAGTGATATGACTCCAAACATCAGGTGTAGCATCACTTTGCCTGCTCCTCTCACCATCACATTACGACCACCGAACTCTTCTTTCAGTCGACTATTGAATCGCTCCGCTACACTCCGTTCGTTGTATCGACTGGCCTCATGTGGGGCCATTGGAATAGCAGCCTTCCTTCTCGGATTACGGTCAATGATCGGGACATGCCCAAGCTCTCTGCTCTGCCGCCAGATCTGTTCTGCATCATAGGCGGCATCCATGAGATCGTAACAATACCGAACCTTATTGCTCGTCATCTTCATCAGCGGTATGGCCACCTGACTATCATGCACAGAGGCAGACGTAAGAACAGCACTCAAAGGGAATCCGGCATCATTGACATCAACATGGAGTTTATAGCCAGTCCAGCTCTCCTTGTAACCTTTTGCGTTCTTCTTTGTTCCTCGATCACACATTTTTGGCAGATCAGCAATAGCTTCAGTTGCCGTCTGCTGTAGTTGAATGACAAGACGCTTTGGTTCTACAGGGGCTCTCTCTTCTCCCTTGCCTGGTCTTCCTCTTTTCCGTGGAACTTTGACTTGCTTTACTTTCTTGGCTGCTTTTTCTCTACCATTGATAGCGGTAGCATCCCTGCTGATGTGACCAACAAGCTCGTTGCTCCAATATTCTTCTACCAAAGCATCATTTACAAGCGTACCAAGGTCGTTCGCTGCAAATTCAGCAAATACCCGAGAAAAAGTCGATTCCGATGGTATGTCCTTTTGCCTGGAAAACCCGCAAATACAACGAAGATTTGGCCTTGCTTTTAGCTCATGAATGAGAGTTCGGGTATGTGGATATCTCAAAACTGCTTTGGCAACAAAGCATCTGGCTATCGCTTTCCGCTCTGCAGGAGGTCGCCCCATCAATTGTCTGTTGAAAGCAGTATGGCTCTCTATCTTTATAAATTCAAGGATCTTAACCAAATGTATCTCTTGTTCCGTCAGAGGAGAAACACAACATTCTTCCAACCAGGGAAATAACTGTCGTTGTAATCTCCCCATTAACCATGATATCTTTTCTTTGAGCTTCATAACTGTTCTCCTGTTGTTTTTTGTCTGCAAACAAATACTAACAGAAATAGCTATGAAGCTCAATTATTCTAACATGTTAGCTCTCTTTTTATAATTAGCTTAATCGAATAGTTAGAGCAACACTTTTGCAAGAACCTCATAATAATTATTAAAGAATAATAAGTACAGACCTCGTGAAAAGTCGTTGTACTATAGACTGCATGGCCTCTATTTACAGGAAATCAGTCCATACTTGGACAATTACTTTCGTCATCCCCACATGTAGTTAGCGGGGATCCGGAAATTTTATTCATAACGCTGGATTCCGGCTAACTACATGCCGGGATGACGTGATACAAAGCTTTTAGAGGGGTTTTGTCATTGGCTCTTGGTCGAAGGTTTTTCTCGCAGCTGTATTCGAACAC
>JAHJLI010000054.1 GCA_018821785.1 Pseudomonadota bacterium | reverse complement strand
GCCCAAAGAGATCTGCGTCAACAAGGATCGGCGCGAGCAGGTGTGAAGGATTTTCGGTGGTGCTGAGAAAATCGGGTCGTGGCGATAGGTCACAGAATTGCACCGGGCAACCGGATTCTCGCATCTTGAGAATGAGCGAATGATCGGCAGGGATACACTGCGGAACAAAATGCTGTCTTTTTTCGGAGCCGCCGGTTGGCTCTATTGGAAGATAGTTCTCAGAAGAGTGGCTTGGGAAGTAGATTTCGATAAAGAATGGACCGAGTTTTGGAAAGAGGGTGTCGTGGAGAAATATTGCCAATTGCTCCAGAGTGTCGACGGAGCGCTGGCCGATGCTGAGTTTTTTGACCAGATCAAGAAGAGATTGTGCCGGAACAGAATAGGAATTTTTTTCCAGAGTGCGCATAAATCTACAACATTTCCAGTTGAAATGGTTTCAAGGAACTCGCCTGTATGGCTAGTATTCTGCCATTGCTTTCAATCATATCAGAAATACCAGCCGAGATGAAGGAACACATATCATTTTCTTTAAAAAGAGTCGTGGCCGATCGGCGATCAAGCCCTGCAAGCAAACTGGCCCGGTAAACGGGATAAGTACCTTCCCAAAATTCGTTTACAAAAAACAAGTAAAATGAAGAACAAGTAATACCGGACGCCGGCAAAGAAACTCCGGAACCATCGGTAAGAGGGTGGGGAGGTGTCAGGGGAGTGACTCGGCTATAACCGGATTGGTCAGGGTGCCGATATTTTCAATTTCCACCTCAACGACATCTCCGTCATGCAGGGGGCTGACACCACTTGGAGTACCGGTAATGATGATATCGCCCGGTTCGAGTGTGAAATTTTTTGAGACAAAAGCAAGAATCTCGGGAATTTTAAAAATCATGTGGCGGGTGTTGGAATGCTGCGTGACTTTGCCGTTTACGCGGCAGATGATTTCGAGATTTTGCACGTCTCCGATACTCCAGGGGGGGACGATGACCGGGCCGATGGGGCCGAAGGTGTCGAGGGATTTGCCGCGATACCATCCGGATTTATCGGTTTTTTGCAGGTTGCGCTGGCTGATGTCGTTGAAGCAGGTGAAGCCGAGGATGTGCTCCATGGCGTCGGCGGCCTTCAGGTTTTTCACACGATCCTTAATGATGATTGCCAATTCCGCCTCATGGTCGGTTCGGCAAACGTGGAAGCCGTAGGCCAGGACGAAGGCCGGCAGGATAATCGCATCGCCTGGGCCGATGAGGACATTCGGGGTTTTCGGAAAGAGTACCGGCTCGGTGGGAATCTCATCGGTGAAATTCTGCACGTCGACGGATTGGCTTTCCTTGATATGTTCCAGATAATTTAGGCCCAGGGCGACAATCTTGCTCGGGTTGAGCAGATACTCTTTGCCATCGGCCATGGGTAGGGTGATTTTCATCGGGATCTCCTCCTGGGGAGGTGTTGGGAGTAATGGGTCGGACGGAGGTTTGTGGCAGAAACTTCTGCCTCTCATATATCACAATGGCTATGGATTTGCAATTTTTCATGAATCCATGGTATGGTCCCGTCTGCCTCGGCGCCGGCAGGGATCATCGATGGGTGGCAGAAAAAAGCAATGTGTCCATTTCCCCCCAACAGATACACCCAAGTGAGGCAATGCCATCCAACGTATCTGTAATTTCCAGGAGATGATCAACATGCCATATTGGGGAGAGGCTATTGCTCTGGCCACGGTGCTGTGCTGGACCTTCAGCGTACAATTTTTTGCGGCGGCCTCAAGGGAAGTGGGGGCGATTCCCGTCAATATCATCCGACTCGCGGTTGCCCTGGCCCTTTTTGGCGGATTGTTGTGGTGGCGAGATGGATCGCCCATTCCTCTTCATTTCCCTCTCCATGCCTGGCTGTTTCTCAGTCTTTCCGGCATTGTCGGGTTTTTCTTCGGCGATATTTTTCTTTTTAAGGCCTTAGTTGAACTTGGGCCAAGGATTGCCATGCTCATTCAGAGTCTTGCGGCACCTACCGCCGCCATACTCGGGTGGATTTTTCTGCAGGAGAGCTATTTCCCGTATCAGTGGCTCGGCATGGCCATTGCCCTTATCGGGGTCGCAACGGTAATCCTCGAACGGAGTAAGGCGGGGGCGCCGGCAACAAAAGGAAAGGTGCAGAAGATTTCCGCCAGGGGAGTTTTGTACGGATGTCTTGCAATGTGTGGTCAGGCGGTCGGTATCATTCTCAGTAAGACCGGGATGCAGTCCAATGGAGGATATCTTGATGCTTTTTCGGCAACAGAGGTCAGAGCAATAGCAGCATTTATTTGTTTCCTCGTTTTTTTCACCATCACCCATAGATGGAGCAATGTGTGCAGGGCACTTGCCAATACGAAGGCTGTGGCTTATACCTCTCTGGGTGCAGTCTTCGGCCCTTTTATCGGAGTCTCCCTGTCGCTTCTGGCCTTGCATTATCTCACCAGCGGAGTCGCTTCGACCTTTTTTGCCTTGGTGCCCATCTGCATCATTCCCTTTTCTGTCTACCTGCACAAGGAACATGTCTCCTTTCGGGCCGTGGCCGGGGCCGTTACCGCTGTCGGCGGGGTATGGCTCCTGTCGATGTAACCCTGTCGGGTGTTGCATAATACGGCAGCACCAGGAGATTTCTTTGTGTTCCAAGGGGCAAAAAAGGAAACAGCCATTGTCTCCTGTTAACCAATGAGATACCATATCAAGTAGAAGAAACGTTTTGTGGGTATATCAGCTGCCAGGTTGTTGCCGGCTGATTGTCGAACCACCCAAGAGGGGGAAGTACCTTTACGAAATTCTTTCTTGAAACCTAAACCATTAACCGGAACCAGAGAAAACAATGAACAGATTACTTCTTATCACATGTCTTTTTTTGCTCGTCGGATGCGCCAAACAGCCTGTAATCGCCAATCTTAACCCGCGCCTCGTCGATCAGCCGGTCGGCATTTACACTAGTGGCCTCTCCGCTATGATAAGTGGTCAGGATGCCAGGAAATCAACAGAAGTTATCATCTTTATTAACGATGTGCCGGCTTCCCGGATGGCCAATGTGAGCGCACCGGTGGATCTGATCTCGGCAAGGCTTGCGAAAGGACTTCGTGACCAGGGTCTGGCCATCGACCCTTCTTCGCCGGTTCGCCTGAAATTCATCATCAACGAATTGTTGGTCCGGGTGACGCATCAGAATTTGCTCTACACCGCTGAAGCAAAAACCCATATCTACCTGACGGTAGAAAACCGAGGCGCGGTGTTTACCAGAGTTTTCAAGCGAGAGGCAAACAACGATTCGGCCACCCGTCCGGATCTGCCGGATCTTGAAGGCATGCTCAACACCCAACTTGTCGACATTATGCAGCAGATTATTGAGGATGAAGAGATTCGCCAGCTTATCAGCCGAAAATAAGATGATGGCTTCCCTGACAAGAACAGTGCTTATCAGCAGGGTTGTACACCTACGGTGTTAGCTCAGTAAACGCTTTAACCGCTTGCTGAGGGCCGGCTGCGATATCCCCAGGAGTCGTGAGGCAATGGATTGGTTGCCGTCGGCCCGCCGCATCGCTTCCTGCATCAACTGGAGGGCTGTTTGTTCCAGGGTCGGCAAGGTTTCCAGCTCTTCAAACAATTGCTCCGGTATTCCTTCTCGTTTAATGGGATCCTGGCCCGGTTGGACAAGGTGGCCGATGCGCCGTCTGAAGGTGGCAAGGGACAGCACCTTAGAGTCACTGACACTTACCGCATCGTAGATCATTGCGCCCAGTTCACGAATATTGCCGGGGAACGGGTAATTTCTTAAAAGGACATAGAGTTCAGTGGGGATGGCAGGGATGCTTTTTCCGAGCTCCCGAGCGACCAGACCGATGAAATGTCTGACCAGGAGGGGAATATCGTCTAGCCGTTTGCGGAGCGGCGGCAGATGGACATGGTGTGTACTCAGGCGATAGAAGAGATCTTTACGGAAGGTGCCTTCGGCGCGCATTGCTTCCAGATCGCGGTTGGTGGCGGCGACGATTCGAGCGTTCAACTGTTTCGGTCGATCGCTGCCCAGGGGGTAGAACTCCTTGTCCTGGAGGACGCGCAGCAGCTTGATCTGCGAGGCCGGGCTCATGTCGCCCACCTCATCGAGAAACAGGGTCCCTCCCGCCGCCTGTTCAATGAGGCCGAGGCGTCGGTCGAAGGCACCGGTAAAGGCACCTTTTACATGGCCGAACAGGGTGTCTGAAAACATCGTGTCATCGAGACCGGCGACATTGAAACTAATCATTTCGCCAGTTGCGCGACTCAGGGTGTGCGCGGTTTTTGCCACCAGTTCCTTGCCAGTTCCCGATTCACCGGTTACCAGGATAGGTTGGTGGCTTTTCGCCACTGCTTCGAGGTAGCCAAGGATGGAGAACATGGTTTTGTCCCTGGTGATTATTGAGGAAAAGGGTGCCAAATCACTTGGCCCCTTGGCCAGGAAGCGCTTTTGCAGATCGGAATTAACCCTTCGCAGCTCAACGGTTTCCACAGCGCGACTGACACCGCTGATGATGCGTGACAGCTCGTCGGTCTTGACACAATAGTCATAGGCACCGAGCCGCATGCACTCCACCGCCGTTTCCAGCTGGTTGATGCCGGTGACGACGATCACCGCCGTGTCCGGATGTTCCTCAAGGATCATCGGCAGCAGCTTCTCGCCGGAGAGATGGGGCATAGTCAGGTCGAGAAGGACCAGGCCGACATCTTCACGGGCGATGATGTCGGCGACCCTGCGACTGTCGGATTCGCGGAGAATGTTGGTGATCCGTGCCGATCGTTCGAGGGCAATAGCCAGACTGCGCAGGAAAGATTCCTCGTCATCGACGAGCAGTACCTTGAAATCCGGATAGGTTTTATTTGTCATCAATGTGTTCCTGCAGTGGGAAGTGTTACGGTTACTGTGGTTCTTAGGCCGGGTACCGATTCGAAGGTCAGATCGCCGCCGTGTTCTTTGACTATACTGAGGGAAACCGAGAGCCCAAGGCCGGTGCCTCCGGTTTCACGCTTTGTGGTAAAAAAAGGATCAGTGAGTCTCGGGAGGTGTTCAGGCAGGATGCCTAAGCCTTCGTCGCTGACGGTAAAGATGGCGTTGCCAGTGGTTTGGTCATAGCGGGTGATCACCTCAATGGCCTTGTCCGGGCTGTCGATTGCCTGGCAGGCATTGACGATGAGGTTCACCGCCACCTGGGTAAGACGCTGGGGATTGCCGAGAACGGGCGGCAGGTCCGGGGCATACTCCATCCGCGAGCGGTGTGTGGCCTTTCTGATGGAAACGTCGGCGAGGCGGACCGCATTACCAACCATCTCGTTGAGGTCAAGTTCGACCGCTTCGCCGGCCTCCTCAGGCCTGGCATAGGCCTTGAGGTCGGTGACTATCTGCCGGATGCGCCGGGCCCCGTCCGCCATGTCGGCAAGCATCGCCGGAAATTCATGGCGCAACCGGCGGTAACTCAGTCCACCGAAGGGGAAATCTCCCTGCTCCTCAAGGTGTTTATCGAGAATGACCGAGGCGTCTTCCCATGCCTCTATAAGGACCGGCATGTTCATGAGAATGATGCCGTTAGGGGTATTGATCTCGTGCGCCACACCCGAGGTGAGGATGCCGAGTGAAGCCAGCTTGTCGGCCTGGATAAGCTGCTGCTGCCGGTCTTCGAGTTCCCGGGTACGCTCGGCCACCCTGCGTTTCAGGGCATTGTTCCAGATCACCACGCCGATGATGATGAGCAGCAGTGGGGTCAGTACCCAGGTTCCAAGGCGCAGCAGCAGGGACAATCTCGCCGGACCGGTGTCCTGACCGCCCAGCCACTTGGCATGAAGTTCCTGCTGGGTGCCAGTATTGACGAGGATTGCCAGGCCGGAACTGAACAGCTTAAGGATCTCGGTATTTCCCTTCTGTACCGCGTAGCAGTATTGGGCGTTGGTGAGCGGGGCGGATACCGGCTCTATATTGGAGAGTTGATACTTCTTCTGCAGATAGATACCCAAAGGGACGGCTACCACCGCATAATCGTGTTTCCCGGCGGCGAGAAGTCGCAAGGCGTCGACATGGGTGTCCACCTCAATGAAGACCGTCTCCGGTGAGATCTGACGCAGGTATTCCTCCATGAAACCATTACGTTGGACGATCACCTCCCGGTTGCGGAGGTCGATCACCGAGATGTTTTTGCGGCCGCCCTTCCTGGCGAATATGGATTGCGAGATGATGGTGTAAGGTGCTGAAAAATCGAGATATGTTTCCCGTTCAGATGATTTAAGGATGCCCTGAATGATATCGATCTCGCCATTTTTCAGCTTATCGCGGAGTTCATCCCAAGGACCGAGGACAATTTTCACCTCGAACCCCATAACCTTGGCAATGGCCTTGGTCATATCGACATTATAACCGTCAGGGTTGCTGCTTTCGTTCAGGAATTCATGGGGTGGATAGTTATAGTCGCCGCCGACGACAATGACTCTGTTTTCGACACTCTGAAGACCCTCACCTTGACAGAACCCGCTAAAGAGAGTGGTGATACAACAAAGGGTGGCGGCCAGGAGGAAGGCAATGGGGAATGCCTTGTTTGCGGCGGCCATACGATTTTGCAGAGAGTGTGGCAAGGCTGTTATCTCCTGTGGTCAAATTCTTTCAGGAAGCTGAGTTAAGCTTCTGTAGTATACATTGCCTCCTGGCGGATCAAAAGCCCCGACTGCAAACATCATCTGGATTTATTCACAATGATCTACCGGTCTGGAACAGTTCGACACATCTAGCTGCTAAAATCTCGGTTGGATCGAAAATCGGCAGCGAAGCTGTGTCTCCTGCCGTAGTATCGGTGGCGGATAAAACCAGGGGTAGTTCGGTGCAGCCAAGAATGAGCGCTTCTGCGCCAATTTCCTGCAAGTAATTGACAACAAGAGATAGGTTTTGCCTGCACAGGTTATAATCAAAGTCGGCCTTAACTCCTTTAGGGCCATAGATAACCGCCATGACAAGCTCCTGGAAACCTTCCGCCGGCACCAGACATCTGAGGCCTGCTCGCTCAAGGACATCTCGATAGATCCCGCTTTGCACCGTGCCGGTGGTGGCCAGCAGACCGATGTTTTTCCGGCCTGGGTGTTGTCTCGCAATATGACAGGCCGTTAATTCAAGCATGTTGAGAATTGGGATGCTGAGATGAGGCTGGATACGGTCAAAAAAGGCATGGGCGGTATTGCAAGGAATGGCGATGGCGTCGGCCCCGGCCTGTTCCAGTTTCCGGCATGCAGAAAAGAGCGGGATCGTTGGATCGGTATCGCCACGCAGGAGGTTGGCGGTACGATCCGGGATTTGAGGATTGTGCTCAACAATCATCCGGATATGGTCCTGGTCCCTGCCGACTTTGGTTTGGCGAATGATTTTTTCCATGAAATCGACAGTTGCCGCTGGGCCGACGCCGCCGACAATACCGAGTTTGCCCGATCTTATTGTCCTGCTGGTCTGGCAGGAAACGGCATATTCGGCATAGACCTGATTGCAGTCAATGATAGGTCGGTTAATGGTGTTACGGATAGCGTCAAGAATGAGGGGGATCTCGGTAAAGCCGGGAACGATACACTCCGCCCCTTGGGCGATGAGACTCAGGCAGGCCCGACAGATCATCTCAACCACTTCTCCTCCCAGGTTGCCAGCTTTGATCCCTTCAGGGCCGTAGATTGCTTCGGACAGGTCATTATTTTGGCTGATATCGTCCGGGTAGATAAGCTGATATCCCGGAAGATTTTTCTCAAAGAGATCGACACGGCGTGCATAGCTGGAGGTCAGGACGCCGAGCCTGCGGACGTGGGGAAAAACAGATCGCAGGTGCTGTGAAAGAGCTTCAAAGATACTGATAATGCGGGGTTGCAGCTCGGGTTCAATTTCCGCCAAAAAACTGTGACTTAAAAAACAACCGAGGAGCACGACATCGACACTGCGGGACTCAAAGTGCTTGATGGTGTTGTATACATAAAATTTATGTCTTCGCGGCTCAAATGAACCGTCTGGGGCAAGGGAATCATCGAATGGATGTTGTTCGATAATGATATAGTAGTGGTCACGATCACTCCGGGCAGGGGTGGCCTTAAGGAGTTTTTGAAAGAGGTCAGCACCGGCCAAGGGACCAAGTCCTCCGACAATACCAAAACGCGTTTTATTCACCATGGGTTTGAATACTTTCCGGTAGGAAATCAAAGACAAATAATGTTCCGGTACCCAACTGATCCTCAATATCGGAGAATTAGCGGGGTACCGGAAAATCGGAGTTTACACTTCTTTTACCCCTTCAAAGGTTGGCGAGGTGATGACCGTTGCTTCGCCGTTCCAGCACCCCATGTCCAGCTCGCCTTCGCTCTTGGCAACGACAGTGGTGATTGCCAGATCGCCCGCAACATTCATGGCGGTGCGACCCATATCAAGCAGGGCGTCGATGCCGAAAATCATGGCATAGGCGGCCGCCACTGCAGAACCTGGTTCGACCTTCAGACCGACGGAATCGAGGACCATGAGCAACATGATGGCGCCTGCACCGGGCACTCCGGCGGTGCCTATCGAAGCCAGGACGGCGGTAACAATAACGGTCAACTGCTGGTTGAAGGTAAGGGGCATGCCGATGGCAAGACCAACGAAAATGGCGCACACACCCTGATAAATGGCAGTACCGTCCATATTGATGGTGGCGCCGAGCGGCAGGGTGAAGGAATACACGCCTTTCGAGACCCCAAGTTTTTCATCGGCAACTTCCATGCTGACAGGAAGGGTCGCGCCGCTCGATCGGGTGACAAAGGCAGTGACGAAGGCCTCACGGATTTTTATCAAGAATTGCAGAGGGTTAATGCGGCAGACGGAGAGCAGGCCGCAGTAGACAAGCAGCAGATGAATGGCGAGGCCGATATAGACGGAGGCGGTTATGGCGG
>JAHJLI010000053.1 GCA_018821785.1 Pseudomonadota bacterium | reverse complement strand
GATCTTGTGCAGTTGCTCACAAAATGGGTCGGCAATATATAGGCGTTGAGCAACTTGAATATGGGGAAAATAGTGCAGAAGTGAGATTAAAAAATAAGTATTCATAATACTTAATCATCAGTCCGAACACCATCTACGAACCCGCCAACATGTGATGTATGCTGTAATTCACGGCCAGAATTTTGTCAAGCAAAAACGGCGTCAGGTTACAAACCTGCAAAGGCCCGGAAATAAGAGTGAATATTATATATTTTCAATATGTTACGCAACAAAGGCCTGGCCCCAGATGAAGACAGTGTCGCACATATCTCTTGACCGGTCAGTGTTTTTTTAGCTATAGTAGCCGTTCTTTTGTATAAGCACGTAAAGATCAATCGGAGACCCGGTGACGCATCCGGAGAAACCTATACAAGCAACTCTCATTCTTACTTTTCACCCCCAATGAAAGAGAAAAAAAGCAAAAAAGTACAGCAAGTTGAAAAACGCGAACGGGCTATGATTGAAGGAATCCTGGAAGGCAGCCCGGATGGTATAGGCGTCGTAGTGGTGCGATTGGAGTGTGGTTGCCGGAAGATGGCCGCCATCTCAAAAGAAGGAGAGCCAGCTTCAAAAATAATCATGTATCGTGACCAGGCGAATGCTATCTGCGCCAAGTGCAAGGAAGATCATGGAAGCTTTGTACGTGTCACCGAATCATTTATTCATTGGGTGGAGCCCGCCCCGAGCGAACAACTTCAACAGGAAATAAGCCTGAAAGTGCTCGGTTCCAATACTACCAACTGATCCTTTTAACTATTGCCATGCCTATTAGGGTCGGCGGCAGCACTGCACAAATTTCCCGGCCCATTCCGGTGTCCCGTCGGCATGCACATGCGTATACAGTGCCAGGACATTGTTATGGACCAAGCCGTCGCGACCATTATTGAAACCGGTTCCTCTCTCCATCTTTAACGCCAACTGTTGGTCCGTGCCCCGCCACTCGAGAATTTTGGAATAGCGGAACTCATGCCCTTTAATTTCCTCCCCTACACTATAAAAGGCATTCTCTCTCTCCACCCGAAAGGTTGTGTAGCCATGCGCCTGCGGTTTTTTTGACATACCAAAACGCACAGGAAATACACCTGCCAGAGGAAACTCTTCGCCATCAATAACAATTGAAGTACCGAGATAAATCAGCCCACCGCATTCGGCATAGATGGGCAGCCCTTGGTCTGCAGCTCTTTTAACCGACTCACGAAACTCTCTATTGGCTGCCAGTTCCCTTGCCCCCGTTTCGGGAAAGCCGCCTCCGATGTACAAGCCATCGATATCCGGAAGGCCTTCGTCCTGCATGGCATTGATATACACAAGCGTAGCCCCTGCCCGCTCCAGGGCCTCAAGATTTTCCGAATAGTAAAACTGGAACGCCGCATCCTGGAGAACACCGATTTTCACAAAAGGCGGCTGAATCGCTCCCTCTTCACCATCTGCCACCGCCACAGCCGCCAGAGGAGCCATGAGCTGCTCAAGCCGGGCAAGATCAATGTTGGTTTTAACCAGATCGGCAAGATAGGCCAGAGCCTCCCCGCTGTTGCCGTATTCCTGATGGGGAACCATCCCCAAATGGCGCATGGGAAAGATATCCCGCTTTAATCGTGGCACCGCGCCAAGCACAGGAATACCAGTGTATTTTTCAACCGCCTCGGTAATCAGCAGGCGCTGCCGTTCAGTAGCAATCTGATTAAGGATGACTCCCCTTATATCCAGTCGCTCATCAAACTTCTGGCAACCAAGGACCAAAGCGGCGACCGTCCGGGTGGTCTTGGTGCAATCTACCACCAGGACGACAGGCAGGCCCAGAGTCACCGCCAGATCGGCAGTGGAATACCCACCATCGGCATTGACCCCGTCAAACAAGCCTCGATTTCCTTCAACAATAATTCTCTCGGCTGTGGCTGAGCGATGCGCGAAGGAATCGAGAATGGCGGCTTGCGACATCAGATAGGGGTCGAGATTATAGCACTTCCGCCCGGCAGCCAGCTGCAGCCAGCCGGCATCAATATAATCCGGTCCCTTTTTGAAGGGTATCACTTTATACCCCTGGCGAGCCAAGGCTGCAGTGATTCCCACGGCAACAACACTCTTTCCAGATCCCCCGGCAAGTCCGGCGATCACCACACCTTTTTTCTGCATTACCAATTGCATCCTTTTCTTTTCTCAAACAGCTGCAGCCGATGTGGCAGAGCCAGGTTGTTTTAACCCCCACAAGGAGGGATAAGTACCTTCACGAAATTCATTCTTAAAAAACAAGAAATGAAATCCAAGGTACTAATGATCAGTTTTATTATATTGCCCCCAGGCCTCGGCGTAAAGTGCGTTCAATCGTTGCTCAAGAAGCAACCGGTATTCCTCAAGCCTATCCGCCTTCAGTTCGGTCGGAACGAAAATCGGTTCCCCATAATAATAATCAATACGGGAAAACGGTTTTGGCATGACCGTTTTATCCCAGGAGCGCACAGTGTAATACCGGTCAGCCGACCACAGCATAGGCACCACAGGGGCCCCAGTACGAGATGCCAGAAGTATTGCTCCCGGTTGGGCGATTCTTGGCGGCCCCTGTGAACCATCAGCGACAAGAGCACAGTTGTCACCACTGCGGATTGCTCGAAACAAGGTCTTCAGCCCCTCGACCCCCTTACTGTTTCT
>JAHJLI010000052.1 GCA_018821785.1 Pseudomonadota bacterium | reverse complement strand
GGCTGATTGCTTTCTCGTATTGACCGGTTTTAAAGAAACAAACACCAAGGGTGTTATGTATATCCGGCCGTTCCTCATCCGCTGCAAGTCCCTTTTGGAGTGTTTTTATTGCTTCTTCAAATCTGCCAAGATCCTTCAAGCAACTCCCAATATAGGAAAAGATATAAGGCAAATCTTCCGACTCAGGTTGCAAGGTAAGGGCACGTTCAAAATGATCCAATGCTGATTCCGTAAATCCCATAGTCGAAAAATTGCGGCCCCGGTAAAACTCGAGATAATAAGCCGCCGGCAACAATTTCTCCATTTGGCTCAGCTTTTTCTCAAGCATGTCAGAGTCTTGGGTCATGTCGACCAGCAGTTTTGCAGCAAAAAGACCAACATTGTTCATCATCGACCGTTCTCGGAAATGGGCCCCCGGAACAATTGTATATAAAGCAGGTATTTGCAGATCGTCATGGGTCACGTCTATCATGAAAATTTCCATGTTGATGTTTTTCAGTGCAGCAATACAGTTGTCTATCTCAACCCTGATATTGTTATCGGCCAGATTGGCCATCATATCTATATTTACGCTATCTGTGGAGTCCGTCACATATTCGACCTCCGACATTGCAAGAGGCTTCGGCAAACCTGAAGCGACATAATTCGATTCGGTGTTGAAATCACCGGCAAGTTGAGCCACCTCGGTGATTGCGCGGATCAAAGCCTTTTCAGGATCCGGAGTCGTTCCGGCGGTATATACAATTTCGCTTTTCTCCGGAAAAGTTGATCTATCGATGGCCAGGGCCCCTACTGTACAAATGCCGGTATCAAGGCTGAAATCATTCAGATATAATTCAATGTTATTAGTATCAAATTTATTCAGTAATTCCTTGGCAACCTCATCTTGAATCGATGCTGTGTCTATTCGAGGTGTTATCAGTTTTTGATTATTAACAAGAGAACAGACGTGCCTTTCAACGATTTCGCAAATCCCCTGGATTGCAGCTTCTTCGAGGGTGTTACCGGCGGATGGTCCATTGAATTCATTAATCGCAAAAAACCAGGAAAACGGGATAAGAACATCCTCACCACTGGTTATGTTTGTTGCCCAAGCCCACTGCATGGGAATATCTTCCAATAATTGATGCAGGAGCTCAATACTCGAATGGCTGTCATGCACAGAGGCCAGGAGATATTCAATTGCCAGCACTGGGTAGCCAGTTCTAATCATTGTTGTGTAGTCGCCGACAAGAAAGTTGCCGGAATTGTTCTTGAAAGAAAAAAATGAGAACCTTTCGGCTAGCTCCATACAGGCAGAGGCCTCCGCCTGTATCGGAGAAGCTCCTTTACCCATCTGCTTTTTTGTGCCAGTCAACTCCTTGGCATCTTCACCACAGACACTGAAATAGACTGGAATATCCAGGCGACCATTGTCTATTCTTTTCACTTCATTCAATATATTGATATTTAGCGAGTCAATTTTGCCGTAGAAATTACGCAGGGTTTCTTCCGGCGTAATGGCCTTGTCCTGATCAATGGTGAATTTTTTATAGCAATCACTAAAACGCACAGATTTTTTTTTCATTGTATTTGTCGAGATTTCTTGTTTGTTATTCTTGTGTTAGGGCAAAAGTGCCTTGATTGTGATGGACATGAAATTTCTTAAAGATAGCCGACGCCTTTTTACAAAAAAGATCGGTGGCCTGAATGATAATCGTTCTGGATTCATCATCGTTACGCAAAATCTCCAGCGATAGCCGTTCATCCGGAAGGATCTCAATCGCTCGCTTTGACCACTCTATAACAGTCAAGCCTGAAAGGTCGAAATATTCTTCAAGGCCGAGATCGAGGACTTCATCGATACCCTGCAGCCTATAAAAATCCATATGGTACAAGGGAATACGCCCTTCATGTTCATGTAGAATTGCAAAAGAAGGACTGGTCACATAGCTGTTTTCCGGGACTTCCAAACCTCTGGCGATTGCCTGAGAAAGTGTGGTTTTGCCGGCACCGAGGTCGCCATCCAAACAGATTATGTCGCCTGGACCAGCTGTTTTTCCTAAAAACCGGCCAAGTTCCTCAGTATCTGAATGATTTTTTAATTGAATCCTGAAAGTATCCATCTCTATTTGGCCCCACACTGACCGCATGTGCTATCAAACTCCGGTAAAACAGCATCATAAAATCACTCAAAGTGTTTAAAGCAAGAAACCCCATTTCAGGGTCAGCTGCCACACGTCCTGATACGGGGTCAACAACAAACAAATAATTAATCAGCCCACTTTGCTTACATTTTCCGCCTGTAGCCCTTTATCGGTTTTAGCAATGGTAAATTCGACGGCTTCACCCTCTTCAAGGCTGCGGAATCCTTCCCCCTGGATGGCACTATAGTGGACAAAGATGTCTGATTCCCCATCAGATCGCTCCAAAAAACCATAACCTTTGCCTGCATTGAACCACTTGACTTTTCCTTTTACAAGCTCAGCCATATTGAAAGCCTCCGGGTTAGTATCAGACTGAGCTGCGCAGGTCTTGAACCAGAAAAACGGCTCTTCTAATGATACCTTTGCCGAGTATACGTCACTTCATGAAAAATTGTTCTTAAAAAAGATACTAACCCCGGCAAACGGGACAAACATCTTCACGAAATTCGTTGAGAAAAGACAATAAACGAATTTCTGAGGTACCAATAATTTTTCTAAAGAGACAAACACGCAAAAACTCTGTCTGTGTTAATAAAAGTAGTGCCCGACTGGTAACAACCACCTTGATTGAATTTTTCAAGGATAATTTTTGAAAATTCTTCGTAAATGGACTTAATTTGGTTTGTTTGAGTTAAAGATATATACCATTTGGTATCAAGAAAGTCTGGTTCGCGTCAAGAAAAATATACAGTCCATTAAAAAACTCAAACGCAATCGTCAGGCAGGTTCTGAAGAGTATTTACTTCTTCACCCACCAGGTCATAAGTAATTGAAATGGATCGTAATAAAGTGGTAATTGAGAGGGTGTGGAAAACTTGTTGTGATAGCTTATTCTGTGCACGGGCAAATACCAGTTTGGTACCAGATAATACCCATACCAGAGGACTCTATCAAGTGCTCTGCATCCAGCCATGAGCTCTTCTTTGTTCTCGGCGTAAATGATTCTTTCGACTAAACCGTCAACAGCAACCGATTTTATTCCCGCATAGTTTTGCGTACCCATCCGGTCGGCCGAGGTCGAATGCCAATAATTCCGCTGCTCATTACCGGGAGACTGGGACTGACCATAGCTCATAACAATCATGTCGAAGTCAAAGCTCTTTAATCGTTCTGCGTATAAAGCTGGGTCTATTGCCCGATATTCAGCACGAATTCCAAGCTTTTCGAGATTTTTCACGTATGCTGCCATAACCCTTTCAAAGGCTGGCGAAACAAGGAGAATATCAAAAGAAAAATTTTGTCCTTTGGTATTGACGAGACTGCCATTTTTGACAAGCCAGCCAGCTTCTTCAAACAATTTTTTTGCTTCAAGGAGGTTTTTTCGCATGCCATCTGCGCCATTTACGGTTGGGGGCGACAGGGGTTTGGTGAAAATTTCATCGGGGAGGATGTCTTTATACGTTTCCAGATACCTACGCTCAAGCCCTTCCGGCAATCCTTGGGCGGCCAAGTATGAATTACTGAAGAACGAGTTGCTTCTGGTATACTGGTCATGGAAAAGTGATCTGTTGGTCCATTCAAAATCAAGAGCAAGTCCCAGAGCTTTTCTCACCCTTAAGTCCTTAAACAGCTCTTTTCTGCTATTCATGAGAAAGCCCTGGATTCCGGCATTATTTTGGTGCGGAAATGAATTTTTCAGAATCGAACCGTCATTAAATTTTTTTCCATCCATATCCCGAGCCCATTGCTTGGCAATATTGATTGAAATAAAATCAAACTCTCCTGCCTTAAAGGCTTCCAAAGCAACAGTTTGGTCTTTGTAATATTTGACGATGATTTCGTCAAAATTATCTATTCCCTTTCGTGTCGGATGCTCCTGCGCCCAATAATGAGGATTGCGTTTGTAGGTAATTGTTTTACCAATATTAAATTTTTCGACAATATATGGACCTGAAGCAACCGGGGGAATCAAATCGCGGGTTCCGGCTTGATCTTCAAAACCGTGCTCCTGATAGAATTTTTTGGACATTATTCTGATTTGTCCGGCAATCATATGCAATTCCCGATTGGCTTTCTTAAATTGCAGACGAACCTTGTCGGATGCCAGAATTTCAGCACCTTCAATATCCTGGTAATAATAATTGAAGGAGGGATGTACTTGGTCACTTTTCAGGGTAGTTAAGGTAAAAACAACATCTTCAGCGGTAACCGGTTCGCCATTCGAAAATTTTGCGCGACGATCCAAAGTGAAGGTCACGGATTTCTTATCACTTGCTACCTTAATATCTGACGCCAGCAGTCCGTATTGAGAAAACGGCTCATCAAGACTGGCAATGGCAAGAGGTTCATAAACCAGTGTTTCAAGTCCGAATGGCGCCTCACCTTTGAGGGTAAAGGGATTCATTTTATCGTAGCTGCCAATGTCGTGCAGCACCAGGGTACCACCCTTTTCTGCATCGGCGGAGGTATAGTCGAACCGAGAAAAGCTTGCAGGGTATTTGACCGCTCCATCCAGAGATACGCCGTGCACAGCCAACAATGGTGAAGTTATGAATAGGCCGGCAATAAGAATAAGCAGAGACATTCTGGTGGCTATCATTGACAAAAACTCCTGATTCCCGCATGCCGGGATGAGATGTTTGGTTTCTATGTTGGGGAAGTTGGTGAACAACTGCTCTTCTAAGCGCAGTCCTGGTACAAATGGAACAAGATTTCCAGTTTTTCATGATACCGACAACTCTGCCGTCAAACATAATATTCTAGCGAGATTACCATTTTTTGTGTAGTGTGTCGAATCCTCCAGCAGGGAAAGTCAAGATTTGTTTCACCTCGCATACTTGTTGCCGATGCGGGTCAAAAGCATTACCTCCCCATCTTAATCCGGAGCGCAAACAATGGGAAAAACAATAGCTGAAAAGATATTCACAACACATCTGCGTGATAAACCAACAGAGGACAATATGATCCTCGACCTTGATGTCGTCATGTGTCATGAAATCACCACCCCTATCGCCATCATGGATCTGGTCGAAAAGGGCATGGACCGTGTTTTTGACAACACCAAAATCAAGGCCGTCATCGACCATGTCACTCCTGCCAAAGATTCCAAAACTGCTACCCAAGGAAAGATCATGCGGGACTGGGCAAAAAGACATCAGATCAGGGATTTCTTTGATATAGGCAAAAACGGTGTATGCCACGCACTATTTCCAGAAAAAGGCTTTGTCAGGCCTGGATACACCATCATCATGGGTGACTCCCACACCTGTACACACGGAGCCTTTGGTGCATTTGCCGCGGGTGTCGGGACAACCGACCTGGAAGTGGGTATTTACAAGGGAGTTTGCTCCTTCAGGACGCCCAAAACAATACGCATCAACATCACCGGAACTTTACAGCCCCGTGTATCTGCCAAAGACGTGATCCTTGCGATCATCAAAAATATTTCAGTAAATGGCGCAACCGACAAAGTCATTGAATTTGTCGGACCGGTAGTCGAGGCATTTACCATGTCTGCGAGAATGACCCTGTGCAATATGGCCGTAGAGGCTGGCGCAACCTGTGGCATCTGTATGCCGGACCGAGTGACTGCAGAATACCTTTGGCCTTTCATAAAAAACGATTATCCAACAATTGATGCCGCCGTTGAAGAATATCGCGACTGGCATTCCGATGCTGATGCAGAATATGCTGCATTGCTGGACTTCAATGTCAATTCTCTAGTTCCGCAAGTAACTTTTTCTTATAAACCGGACCAGGTCAAGGACATTAGCGAAATAGCCGGCACCCACGTTGACCAAATTTATATCGGTTCTTGTACCAATGGACGGATAGAGGATTTAAGGGATGCTGCTAAAATTATCAAAGGACGAAAGCTTGCTGCAGGAGTTCGAGGCATCGTCACCCCGGCAACCCCGCTTATCTATAGCATGGCTCTCGAAGAAGGCCTCATTAAGATTTTCATGGATGCCGGGTTTTGCGTGCTTAACCCGACCTGCGGGGCATGTCTAGGGATGAGCGCCGGTGTCCTTGCCGCAGGAGAGGTTTGCGCCTCTACCACCAACCGGAACTTCAATGGACGCATGGGCAAAGGCGGGATGGTACATCTTATGAGTCCATTTTCGGCTGCTGCTGCGGCGGTAACCGGGGTAATTACCGATCCGCGAGACTTCAAGAATTAATAGAGAGGGGTGGTTGCAATGAAAGCATTTGGCGGCCCGGCAATTCTGCTGGACAGAAATGATATAAATACAGACGAAATAATACCTGCAAAATATTTAACCGAGATTACCAAAACGGCGCTGAAACCCCATTTACTGGAGGATTTACTGCTTGACGGCAAACCCTTTGCACCACCGACAGAGGTAATGGATCAGGCCAGAGTTGTGATAACACGTGCCAATTTTGGTTGCGGTTCTTCACGGGAACACGCTGTATGGGTCTTTGAAGTAAATGATATAAATGTGGTGATTGCAGAGAGTTTTGCCAGAATATTCAGGCAAAACATGTTCAATTGCGGCATTCTTGCTGTAGAACTCAGAAAAGATCAGATTGATGCCCTTTTTTCCATGCGAGGCAATATAAGCGTCAAAGTAGATTTGGGCTGCGACCAGATAATTGCATCGTCAGATGATACCAACCAAGACGATCGAATTTGTACTTTTAATCTCAATTCTTTTGACAAAGACTTGGTATCTGCCGGTGGATGGCTGCCCTACGCCGATCGGAAGTACTGATTGAAAAAGAAAGGTAGGGGGAGGTGATCCAACAGCGATCCAGCCCCCTGCTTAATGACTTTCAATAAGAGCTTTACAATCCACAGTCACGCAGTTCCTGAATGGCCTTCGCCTGCTCCTCCGTCAGATCCTTCGGGACTTTGACACCTATTTTAACATACAGGTCTCCCCGTTCGCCCAAAGGCCCTATTGGCAAGCCGTAACCTTTTAGTCGCAAGCGCGAGTCATGCGTTGTGCCCGGAGCTACTTTCACCATAAATTTTTTACCTTCAAGGGTTTCCACTTCAATTGTTGCGCCAAAGCAGGCCTCACTGAAAGTAATTAATTTTTGTATGATGAGATCGTCGCCATCCCTTAAAAAATTGCTGTTTGAGGCGATATCTACTTTAAGATACAGATCACCTGGAGGGCCACCATTGCGAGAATTGCCTCCCTGGCCCTGGAGCCTCAATTTTTTCCCAGCCTCTATTCCTTTGGGAATTTTCACTGAAACATTCTGGGGTGTGCCGTTCTTTCTTAGGGTTATTGTTCGCTCTGAACCATTGAGCACTTCTTCAAGGCTTACGGTAACCTGATAGGTCATGTCCTGACCCTTTTCCGCTGTGCTATGACAGCCACCGCCACATCCGCCTGCCTGCCCCTGGTTGAAAAACGAGGAAAAACCATTCCCTCCTCCCATACCTGAACGAAAATGAGCCGACTGATTGGCGCCCCCAAAACCGAATTGGCGAAGTACGTCGTTGAGATCAAAACCCCGAAAAATATCTTCCTGGGAATAGCGTTGATGAAAATCCGTGGAGCCGTAAAGATCGTACTGTTTTTTTTTCTCAGGATCGGAAAGCACTGCGTAAGCTTCATTTATTTCTTTGAACTTCGTTTCAGACTTCTTTTCTCCCTTATTTTTATCGGGGTGATATTTGAGCGCAAGCTTGCGGTAAGCTTTCTTGATTTCAGATGGGGAAGACTCTTTTTTCACCCCTAGTAGTTCATAATAATCCATTGTAACTAGTCAGCTTTTAAACGTTAGCGAAAATAAACCTGTAATTGAATATGTATCAATAATATGAACGGTTATACATACAGTCAACCTACTTTATAACTGGCAATGCCTTTAAATAAAACAAAAAAGGAGTCGGGTTCCACGGGAGAACCGACTCCTTTTTTCCGCAAAGCCTCATATGATAATTTGAAGTATTAAAAAGGTACTTCCTCGCCGGTCCCACCCATCATCCCGCCGAACGGTTCAGGTGGCAAAGGTGGATGATCAAACCCTCCCCCTCCACCGCCTTCACTTGCGCGTGGAGTCAGGTTCTGTATGGTGGCGGCGATAATTTCAGTCGTATAGCGGTCAACACCTTCTTTATCTTTCCATTTACTGGTCCGCAACCTTCCTTCCAGATAGATCTTTGAGCCCTTTGAAAGGTAATTACCGCAAAATTCGGCACTCTTGTCCCAGACAATAACTCGGTGCCACTCTGTTTCATCCTGCTTTTGGCCATCTTTGTCTTTCCATGTCCTGCTCGTGGCAACTCTTAGAGTGGCCACAGCCATGCCGTTTGGAGTATAGCGAAGCTCCGGATCGGCACCAAGATTTCCAATAAGTATAACTTTGTTGACCATAATAGAATCCTTAGAGGGTAAATGAATTGAGGTATCGTATGTCCCCTGACCCGGACATCGACTCAATTGTTTCTTTGCCTGCTGTTGAATATTGCCAATATACGCAAGAATAGAGAAAGAACAAGACCAAAATTTTTTCTTATCGGTCGCGCCTGAGTGGCATAAGCGGCAAGGGAGCGGGTTCTTAACAAACTGTGCGATCCAGCATTGCTGCCAATCCACCCATTTCATCTGGGGTATACCCCATTACTTCCCGCCAGATTTCATCGCTTTCCATACAAAAATATATACAGGTCCTATCATGTATCTTTTCCCGCAAAAGAGCAAAAATATGTTTATAAAGACGCACTCTGTTCGGGCGAAAATACCTTGATTTACCGTCAAGTCCAGTTATGAATTCCTGATAATATATTTTTGATCTAGGAAATCGCCTAATACCGATTTCCTTTAAACTCGGAAGAAATCGCAGAGCCCCCATGGAAATCCAGGCAATGGCCGATGCCGGTACTTTTTTAAAAAGTCGATCAATTGTTTCCGCATATCCTGCCTGCCATCCAGGATAGTCAATTATCGGGTCAAAATGAAAGGCCAGGTGATACCCCCATTCAGCACATTTTTGGGCTGCATTGAGCCTTTCATCTAAGGTTGCCGATCGCAATTCATGTTTGGCCATGATTGGCGCACTGTTCAATGACCAGGCGATGACCGATTTGTTGTTGTGTGAAAGTTCTCGAAGGTTATCGATGACCGCGCTTTTTGTTTTCAACTCAAGTATTACGTTATCTTTCTGACCAATAAACTCTACTAGGGGCCGGCTAAGGCAGGTTAATCGGTCGATAGCCAGAGAGTCAGTGAATTCGCCGGTGCCTATCCGAAAAAACTTGTGGGGATTTCCTGACAGTGATTGTGAGAGCTCATGGAAAAGGTCGCCGGTGTTAACATAGAAAGTCAGCCAGGGAGTATTGAGATACGCCTGGAGGATGCAATATACACAGTCAATGGGACAGTTTGTTCCAGTATTTAAAACATGATACCCGCAACATTGGTATTCTCTGGTACCCGGGCAAGGCTTGAAAAACATGCCGTGGTTGTTGCAAAGGTAAAGTTGCTGTTTGCCGGGTGTGAGATTTTCAGCAAAGTTATCTCCAAGATCATTTGGTTTTTGTCGTTCCGGGATAATAGACCAAGGAAGTTTTATGCGAGCGAGAATTTCCTGTGTATAATCAAGTTCAAGACAGGACTCTTCGACAAACACCCTGTTGATATAACGAGAT
>JAHJLI010000051.1 GCA_018821785.1 Pseudomonadota bacterium | reverse complement strand
GTATGTCATAATCTTCTCAAACAAAACCAGAGGAGATACTGACATGCCGAAAAACAAAGTCCAATTTCAAGAAGGATACAGTTTGATAAAGTTTCAAAAAGCATATGGGTCAGAAGAAAAATGCCGGCAAAAGCTATTTCGGTACCGCTGGCCCAATGGCTATGTATGCCCGAAGTGTGGCCATAATCGATACTATGTGCTCAAGGCTCGTCAACTTTATCAGTGCACTGAATGTCGTTATCAGTCCTCGCTTATAAGCGATACCATTTTTGCATCAACCAAATTGCCTCTCACTACCTGGTTTCTTGCCATCTTTCTCATTACACAAGCCAAGGAGGGCATGTCAGCCCTGAGTCTTCGCCGCTTCCTAGGTATATCTGTCAATGCAGCATTGACAATGAAGCATAAACTTCAACATGTGATGAAAAATGCCGATGACAAGTTACTTCTCGAGGGTTTCGTCGAGCTAGACGACGTGTACTGGGGCGGCAAGCGAAGTGGTGGCAAACGTGGTCGAGGTGCACCTGGTAAAACCTCTTTCCTTGCTGCGGTTTCTCGTAACATAAAAGGTCATCCCATCCATATGAGAATGAGCAAAATTGAAGCCTGCAATTCATCTGAGGTTGCGTCCTGGTCGCAGCGACATATCCATCCTGAGGCCGTTGTGATTTCTGATGCATTCAATCCCTTTAATCGCCTGTCTGACACGGTGGCATTTCATGGAAAAATCAGAGCTTCGACAATATATACTGATCCTAAAAACAAAATTTTCCACTGGGTCAATACGATGATTGGTAACGTCAAAAAAGCAATTCATGGGACGTATCATTCTGTCAGTTCCAAACATCTACCTCGTTACTTGGCTGAGTTCTGCTTTCGATTCAATAACCGTTTTTGCGTGGGGACTATGATCGGCTCTTTGATCAAACATGCTGCGAACACAAAACCTAAACCTCAGCGTATTTTGACCTTTGCTGAGGTTTAGGGGTAATCAGAAAACGTAATTTGTTTTCCGTTTTTTACTCGATTTTCATTGTCAATGTTTCACGCAAAGTGCTTTCAAAAACAATGTTACATTTCAATTGATTTTATGGTTCCAAGCTGTATTTTATCTCCTATTTTAAAATTGTTTGATCTAATTGTTTGATCTAATTGTTTGTAATAAATTGTAATGACATGGTAAAAATAATATAATAAAATTTATTGTCTTGTAATTGTAATCACCAGGTAATTAGAACACCCACACAGAGAAGCGTCATACCTGGGTTGCTGAGAATGTTTTGGTGCATTTCATAATAAAGATCGTCATGGGAATCCTATACATATCATGCCGGATTGCCGATTCAACCTTCAGAAAAACTGAATCAGCCAATTCAACATACCGTTCTGGCGTTCTTGTATGTTGTCCTCTATCCTTGTCTATAAGGAATTTTACAATTTTTGATTGATTAGGAATATATACTGAATCAAATGTTATCAGATAACCGCCAACCTTTAGCGCTTCGAAGGCAGTTGAAAATAATTTTGTTGCATCTTCATCATTTAAATGATGCAAAATGGATTGAGCTAAAACAATGTCGAAGCTGTTTTTATCCCTTAGGGTGGTTTTACTTATATGCTCGCAATAAAAACAACCACGGTTTTTATGTTTTTTTATGGAGGATTTAATATAAATAGGGTTACTATCATAACCAGTGTAGTCAATGCTTTCCGGCAAATGTTCAAGTACAGAACTTGTCCCGCATCCTATGTCGAGTATTCTCGCTTTAGGAAATGGAACGACATATTCCTTAACAAGTTTTTTCATTGCCTTGTTGGAACCCACCATAACTTTTTGAAAAAAATTATAGATAAAAGAGTAAGATAAAATTGACCGAAAACCAGTGTTAATATGATCCATATTCGTGTCTCCTAAAGCTCGATCGGCGGTATATTCTACCATAAAATTGGATTTTTCCAGCATTCCTTCCGAGCAATTCGTGTTGTGCATCTTGGGGGGGGGGTGACAAGGGAATCAAAGGTCCAAGAGAACGAAGGCATTTAGTGAAATGCGGGGAAATTAATATTAATCAGTGCATTGATTGCCGAACATTAAAGTATACTTTGTCATCGGGTGCCTGAAAAATGATTGTATCTTTGCGGGTAATTTCTGGAGTGATAGCATCACTCTTTCAATTCGCTTATAAAGCTCCCAACCATTCTTTGTGCTTTGACGGCCAATTTTATGATTTTTAAGATAATTCCAAACATGTTCATCCGGATTAAGCTCCGGAGCGTACGGCGGCAAATAAAACAGGCGCAGTCTACCTTGCGTACTCTTTGCAAAATCCCGAACTTGCGAGGAACGATGAACAGAGTGGTTATCAACAATCAAGAATATCGGCTGTGTCGCTCCAGCTATAAGTCGCTTGAGAAATGTTATAAAAACAGAGGCATCCACATTGTCCTCAGTGGCCATGAATCGCATGGAGCCCCGAGGACTAATGGCAGAAATCAAATTCACTTTGTGTCTGGTTCCGGTGGTGGTAACAACAGGTGTCTTCCCCCTTGGAGCCCAAGTTGTGCCGGAGTAGTAATCGGATCGAACCGAAGATTCATCGCCAAAGTAAATCTCTGCTTTTTGTTCGCGAGCAAGCTTCTTTATCGCTGGAAAATCCTTGGCCATCCATTCGACGACCAAAAGTTCATCCTGCTGAAAGGCCCTACTTATAGGCCGCTGTGGAGTCAATCCAAGCTTTTTGAGCAAACGACCAACCGACACTTCAGACAACCGAACACCAAATTCTCGTTTGATCAGGTCACGAATCATGCCGCGAGTCCACAGAGCAAATTCAAATTTCAACTGCCGAGGGTCGACTCCTACGACCAGGCGATAAATCTTCTTCAATTGATTGCCACAAAGCTTTGGAGCCTTACCCGGTGCTTTACGACTGCGGAGAGCTTCTATACCGCCTTCCCGATACTTCGCAATCCATTCATAAATGCGAGGCCGTGTGAATCCCAGAGCTTTAATGATGACCTCAGGGCTCTCACCAGCTTCAACACGCTTTACAGCTCTGATACGAATTTCTTCAAGAGCCTTGCGATCTATTTTTCTTCCATCAAGTTCATTCATGGAAGAAGTATAACATATGTACGCTAATTAATGTACTGATTAATATCACACCTGAACATTGATGAGAACCTCTTCTTTTTAGACCAATCATCATAGATGTAATAAGAGCTTCTTACAGCAATAAACATTCAGTCGAAGAAACCGCTAATATGTCATATGACACATGTGAATCTGCAATGATATGAGCGCGTCTTGCCCAACAAACATCAATTTTTCCCAATGCTATGCCAGATAGTTTTATCATGCTCAACAACAACGTACCCAGCAAATCCCATTCTCTTCGTCTCTTCTTGTAAAACATTCTCAGGAAGAAAAGGCTCCTCTCCTTCCAGTATTATTGAACGGGGATAATCGTTTAGACCCCATGAACTCCTTGAATCAATATCAGAACTGCTTGGTAAGCCATATAATCCTGGCGACTCTGCTACTGCAGGCACGTAAAAACCAATAAACTGAGCATGTGTTCCTTTGAATTTCCAAAATGCAGTTTCTTTTTTTGGAATGTAAACGAGAAATCTTTCATGATTGGCCTTATTACGAATTGATTGGAGCCTTTTTAAATACTGTCCCATTTCCGTCACTTCAGTTTCTCTATTGGCATCTTGAAATAACCGCCCCAGTGCCCCATTAATTCTTGGAACACCATATAACAAAACACAAATAAAACTTGCGACGACAAGTATCCCGGCAACACCACTTGGAAAATGCCGCCACCAGTTTTTTCCCAACCTTAATGAGGCTGAAGGATTCAGACATGTCACTAAAATTGCAGGTAAAGCCAGAAACATCGAAATACTCGAAAAGTAATAGAAGGCTGCCCCTGCCGCTCTGAAAAATGAAACTGATAACACTCCAACTCCAAGTCCAACAAAATTTGCGATCAAAAATCTTATTAAATTTTCTTTCTCAAAAGACTGTTTCTCGAATAAGCCATAACCAAAGCTTAGTACCCAAGCACAGAAAAAAAGAGCAATCCAAGAAAACGCGAAATGGCCGCCCATAAAATATATAACCGATAACCATGCTTCCGATAATTGCATATAGTAAGACAAATGATGAAGCAAGACAAATTCAACCCCCCCCCCTTGCAAATGTTCATTCCCCGCAGCCATCTCCAGGACCTTCCACCCAACAAAGATGATGACACCTCCGCAGAAGGTGAGGTCTCTCCATCCGATCGAAGCCCTGCAGCGCCAAATTTCGACAAGATAAAGACATACCCCTACAGCACCCGTGGATATCTTAGCAACCGAAGCCAGCATTACACCAAATCCCATCCCATATATTCGACAAGGAAGCGAGCGAGAAAACCCACATGACTGGCTGGATAAAAGAAATATCAAGCCCAGAATATAGGATTGAGATGTCCAGTAATCAGTCAAAACATACAAACCTACTAGCCTTGGATACAACGCCAGACCACCCATAAGAATACAGAGAAAACAGGTCGTTAGCAAAAATCGCTTGTTATTAGGACTTGGGAATGCATCCTCGGCGCATCCAAGAATAGCAACAAACAGTAATGGAGCAATGTTAATTACATGCACATATGCATAAGACGACAACGAGCTAATTTGGTGAAGTGAAGCGATAGCTGCTAAGAATCGATGGGAGAGCACGTGGTATTTAATTCCCGTCTCAAATCCATGCAAACCGATACTCACCTGCTTGAAATCTCTGAGCATCGAAACAATCCCTGCATGGAAGAGAATATCTGGAGAAACCGTGCTATCCATCATTTTTTTTTCAAACAAAAAATCGCAATATTTCTCACTTGATGCTAACACGAGTAGCCCTAAAAAAAGGCTTAGTCCAAAAACTCCCGCGATAATAGGTAAGAAATTTTTCCATTCTACATTTGGCAGGACTCGGAGACGCATAAAGAGAAGTGAAGCAAGAATACAGATCAATCCATAAAACACGAAATGATTGTGAAACAGCAAGGTTATGTAAAGTAAGACGAGAGATAAAATTATCGCCAGCCCATTATTTTGGGTAACAACTGAAAAAATGTATAGCCCAACTCCAAGACAAAAATGGACCTCCAAAACTGTTACCAACACCTTCACATCGCAATTTGGGTCCAACCATATCGCAGCGGAAATAAGTGCTAAACCAACAAATATATACAAAACAGCAAGTAACCCGCTAGCCCCTACTGGTTGCCGGAGTTTTTCAATGAACTGCACACCGAGTAAACCCCGTCTTGCCAAACATTTATTAATAAACAAACTGTATCTCACGCTATGATCACCCTTAGTCGAAATTCTCTTTGTTTGAATTACCATTTTTTTGGACTAAATCATATTTTGACCCATGACCAGTAGTTAGGATGGTATCCAATCATCTCTTTTATGGAAAAAATGATTACAGAAAAACACTTTTCAGGATGCTCGATTTTGTTAATTTACACCAATACGTTCAGAAATGGAAATTGGGCTCGGAAACAACCTTTTCCTGTAGATATTCAATAATTTTGGAACTTGCTCCCCCTAAAGGCCAAAAGGTGAATTTCTCAAGATATTCTTGGCTCGAATCAAGATTTAGCTGGAAGCTTTCCAAGGTTTTTTTGTGTAAACCTTCAACAACCTCCAAAACACTCATAGACCAGACAACACCTGGCCAAGGATCACAAAATAAAAGAGATGCAACAGTATCACAATGGAATTTTTTAGGAAATTGAGATATCTCAACATTCAAATAGGGTGTTCCCAGTGCAATTGACTCTAAGCATCCAAGACTGAAATGTCCCACAACCAGGTCGGCAATGGAAAATAATTCTGCGGCTGTATGAGGATAATACCCATCATAACCAATCAAAAAATGACAGTATTTGACCAATTCTTTCTGTGGTTTTGTAGAATGCCGCAATTTTCCAATCAAGATCGCATTATTTTTATCGGAAAATTTACGTAATGCCCGCAAAAAATCAAGGTTTGATGGCAGATGAAATGCCCTTCGCAAATATTCAAACCGACTTTTCTTCACAACCCACACAAGCCGTTTAAATAGTGAAGACCTCACAAACATCTGTTCCCATGGCGCAGTTTGATCATTTCCAAAGGGAAAAGGAAGCAACACTACAATACGCTGTTCTTTTGAAATACCGAATCGCTTCCGGACTGTGTCTCTGTCAATTTCGGAATATTGATCAAAAGAAGGATTCCCAACTACTATAGAACGTTCCTTGAGGTACTTTGCTTGTGATTCGGAAAATTGGTACATATATCGTCCAGCTACCCATTGAACTGGCCAGGTTCCTATTTCAAATTCATCCTTCTTGAGATTAGACAGGAGCTCTTGTTTATTTTGAAGACCGTATGCAATAGACGTTTTTAAAAAATATTCGCTGATTATTACAAAAGCATCACATCCATATAGCTCCTCGTCATTTTGTATTTCACAGATACCACTTCCGGGGGGAATATCAACTAACAGCCAAAAGAAACACCTGCCTGGAGTCTCCTTGTTTTTTTGAAGTTCAGGATATCTGGGAGGGTAGATATCAATTATTACAGAAGGGCATCTAACATTTACTAACTGAATAATCTCTTCGGCTTTTTCGTATTCAATTATTTTTGGGACACCTGTCCTGAAATCTGGAACTTTAGGACGATTCGGTCTATTCTCGCCTAACGTGGTTGCCCCAACATGATGCCAACATTCAACATCGTGTCCGACCCTTGCCGCTTCCTCAATTAATGGGGATAATACACGATACCAATTCATCCTTGGAATATGAAAAACAATCTTCAAAATTTACCCTTGAAATCTCACAATATCTTACGACCAATGACGAAGGATTCTGCCGCACTAAGACCTGCCGTAGCCCCACGCCATGTAGCCAAGGCCTCAATCGCTTTCAAAGAACGTGGATGAGGAAAATGCCGCAGCTCTGTTGTGTAGGCTTTTATCGCCTTCAACTTTATCGAAAGGGTTTCAGTGATATCAACGAACAAACTCGGAGAAAAGCCCGTAGAAGAATTCGCAACGCGCCATTCAGTTGATGAAGGGATCTCAAAGAATATCAGCTCTTTCACGTAATGTCCAGGCTGGGGACGACATGCAGCTAAGACCGCTTCATGGACAATTTTGTGATCAACATTAACATCCCCAAAACAATGAGTAAAAACAGTTGACGGCTTATATCTTTCAATGTGTCGCTCAATAATTTGCACAATCCTTAACAACTCCACACCATCTAACCTGTTATCAGGCAGTTGCTCGCTATGCACTGATGCACACCCTAGGATTTGGCAGGCCCTTTTCGCATCAGATAGCCTGTCATCCAGTTTTTGAATATTTTTGCCATTGCTTTCAGTTGACCTTGATGATTCACCATCTGCCACAAAAAGGATATGTACTTTCCTGCCTTCCCTGCTCATCCTTGCAATAGTCCCACCACAACCTAGCACCTCGTCATCAGGATGAGCCGCTACAACTAAAACACTGCCGTCGATACTCTTCTCACAATTTTCTTTTTCCAAAACAATACCCCCCTATATCACAACCGTTCACACTTCAGGTAAGTTAGAAGAAACATGGTCAATGTAATCTCGAGAAGATTCTCCGCAATTGATAATAAGATCGATTGCTGACATATATGGCTCAAACCCATAAAAACACTGAGCATACTCTTTGATTTGAAAATCATGAAATCTTACTTTAACACCCACCTTGGCAAACGCCTCAAGGTCTAAGTAGTTGCGACCAAACGGACCAGAAATATATTCTGTTGCGCCAAAATGCCTGCAGATCTCCAGAACCAAATTTCCTTTTGTTGATTCCCAGGTGTAATTCGAACTGCATACCAGCTCTGTTTCTATTTCAAGCTCCTTCAGTAGAAGTTCGTTGACACTACCAGTTAAATCGATGAGCCTGTCCCAGGAGCGTCGCAATATATCAAACAAGGCAACAGACTTTGCATTAAAATATTCTGCCCGCCCATAATTGGCTTGTATGCTTTTGATATGCTTAAGACAAATTTCTGGATCAGCCACTTCAACATCGCAAATAGGCAGATTGCCGAACTTGCCCTTCGTTTTCACCGGGACAGTTATCCAGCTCCAACCTGTGGCAGTACGAAGGCGATTTCTGTTGAGCATGCTGTTTTTCTCAAACTGAACGTGGTCCAGCACAACATGCATATCAGACATTGCAATTCTTTCAAAATAGCCTATCCACGGCAGATAGGCTGGCTGATTAATTGAAAGAATCATGTTTGTCTTTCTTTATACATGTACACGGTGAAATCGCGAGAATGATAATCGTGCCGCAAAACCACCCAGGGCGTGATCTGTCGACAAAAATCGACGGTTGCCAAGGGATCGGGGTAAAACTCCCCTTCTTCTTGATCCTGCGTCCATGAACTCAGGGAATTAAAGGCAACCGCGCGTGTCGAGATTGAATACATCCGTTCAATGATATCCTTCATTAATGCTGAAGCACGAGAACCCAGCAGATAAAAAATGCCATTCGCCGTAACAACATCAAAGCTCTCAAAAACATCGGCCATCACGTTCCCTAGTTGAATGTTCGTATGTGGATGAGCATCCTTCGCATATGCCACCATTTTTGAGGAGATATCAATGCCGGTATACGTTACATCGTTGAATCTGCCCGCCAAATAGACTGAATATTCTGCCATACCACACCCGACATCGAGAACCGTTTTGCCGGACATATTAGTGACTTCAGAAAGCACCTTGAATTTGGTCTGCTGAGAAAGGGGATTACCGTAATCGCAGGCCCGGTGGCTATTACCGTGGAGATCCACCAGCTCATCATAGTAGCCTGAGATCCGACTGAAAATTTTTTGATCGAGAGTATTCATTATTTCACCCTAATAGTTGCGTGTTCGAAGGCATGGCACACACGGTCCTGTTCTTCCTCAGTCAGGGTCGGATACAGAGGCAGCGAGACAAAGCAATCAAAGGCGGCTGATACTCCGGGACGGTCCCGTAGCTGTTCCGGAGAGAGCCAACAATGTACAGGCTTATCGGCTTTTACACCATAGGCACGCATAGTATCGATTATCTCGCCAGCTGATTTGGATGTCATCCCAACGACAAATCTATACCATATCCGCGGCCCATTGTTTTCAGGGAGATTAAACCCGCCTGTCCTGTTATGGAGTTCACCAAGAATTTCCAGATATCTCTCAGCCAACCTGTAACGAGCAACCAGCATAGCATCCATCCGTCGTAATTGTGCCAAACCCAAAGCAGCATCAATGTTGGTCATCTTATCATTGGCGCGTAATCCACAAGCAGGCTGATCCACATAATCACGCATCTGCCGCACATATGCTTCCTGCTGAGGATCATCTAAAATGACTGCCCCCCCCGCCCCAGATCCAATCAGCTTTGTTGCATAGAATGAAGTAATCGATACATTCCCTAAAGATCCAATGGGCCTGCCATTGTGTCTTATCCCGAGAGCATGGGCACAATCTTCGATAACTGGCACGCCAAATCTCATTATGTTATTTATTTCAGCAGGCTGACCAAAGGTATGGACAGCAATAATTGCACGCGTTTTCAGCGAGAAGTGCTCCGCTACATGATCGGGGGCAAGATTGCCGTCTCCGGCAGTTACGTCAGCGGGCCGCGGTGTTGCGCCTATCGACAGGACAGCGTTGGCAAGTGCCACACAGCTGTAACCTGGTATGATGACTTCATCTCCACTGCCCACACCCAAAGCCAACAAGCTCAACTTCAGTGCGCTCAGTCCTGAACCAACGCAAACCGCTGTCCGACGGCCTGTCACATCCGCCAGCATGGCTTCAAGCTCATTGACCGAAGGGCCCTCCGCCCATTGACCGCTCGCAACAGCATTTGAGACAGCTCCGACCTCTTCCGCTCCAAAAGTCAGACGATTATGTGGAACATCGACCGGCCTGTCTAAGAGATATTCGACAATATCATAATTTACCGTTTCTGATTGAAGCCTGAACCCTGCCTTTGCAAATGCCAGTTTCGCCGGCTCGTTATCCTGTCGAACACGAGCGACAACGTGATCTATAGCCCATTGACTAAAGACTTCGAGACATCCTTTCCGCATCCCCGCAACACCGAGACCTTGTCCCTCATGACCTGGTGCCATATAAATCGATATCTCGGCAGAAACATCCGATTCCAGGTCAAATCTCATCTGTCCCACAGGATCTTCATTCTGTTCAAGAATAAACATGAGACGAGTATCGCTCTTAATCAGATCAGTGAACCATGTGGCATGTTCATCCCAACCTACGGGACGCTGCAAAAAACCCTTGGCAACGATTGAAGGATCATTGCGCCAGTGAAAAACTGTTCTGGCGTCTGAGGCAAGTGCTTTACGCAATGAAAAAATGTTACTCAAAAAATATCTCCCCCATTTTCCTTCTCAGCTATTACTCGCCATTCTGCCTGAATCGTGTTTTGAGGTGAAAGAGTTTCGATACTTTCACAGTACTGTACGCTCAGCAGACGCCATCCCGAGCAAAATAGTCGCTCGACATCCCTGCGACTGTAAAAACAAACCTGCCCAACACCCACCAATGTCCCCTCCTGAATATGGTTTGTTACACCATCGACTCCTTGATGGCCCCTTGTATAGCTGGTGTGTCTCTTGCCAAACGCATTAAAGAAAAATCGCCCACCCAGTTTCAACACTCGATGGATTTCCGCAACAGCAAGTTGTGCGGTAGAATATCCCGTATGAGTCAAGGCCGCACGATCAATAACTAGGTCAAATGCTCCTCCAGAAAACGGAAGGTCAGAGAATTCACCCACAAAAAAATGACCTTCAAGACCTTCCCTGGAAAATCGATTCTTGGCATATTCGATCGCACTCACGCTCGCATCGATTCCAGTTACTCTGAAACCTTCTCGGGCCGCAAACCACAGGTTATTACCAGCTCCACAACCCACCTCCAGGATACTCACATCACCACTTGAACCCAGCTCTGGCGCATTTCGAAAAACGAAACTCACGACCGAATCGAAAGGATATCGATTGAGATGTCGCTTCTTTCCGTATATCTCACACTCCCAAGTATTATCGCACTTCACTGTCGCAGTACTTCCTTTGGTTGAAGACAAAATATTTCTTTCTAGGCAACATCTCCAGGCAGATTCGGCATGAGATCTCGATAAGTTATAAGCATGTCTTTTGCTCGATTGTCTGTTTTCACAAGATCTGAAATTACACCGGCAAGTCTCATCGATTCTTTTTCGTCTTTCAATTTTTGATGACACAACCAAATACAATACCATCCAATCACATGAAATGGATGCTTCCTCACAATATCTTGAAACAAGTCAATCGCTTTTGTATAGTCGCCGTTTATGATGTTCGGATTATGCAGGAAATTGCACTCAAGATTCGCCCTGTACGCAAAATCATTCAATTCATCAGCGGAAATATCCTTTGTATCAAATTGTCGTTTATCAAAAACTGTCGACGCCCAGGCATCCGAACAATCTTGTATACATCCCATCTCGACAAACTGACTGAACATCTCTGAACCAACCAGCGGAGTGGCAATATTAAAAACACACCAGTCGACCTGCAGCGTTTTTGCATACTCAACAGTTTCTCTCATTTGTTCCTTAGTTTCCCCAGGGAACCCAAAAATGAAATAACACCTTACCAGCAGCCCTTTACTTTTCGCGTAGCTGGCAAGGCGCCTGGCTTTAACAAGATCGCAGTTTTTTTTGATGACATTCTTCTGCACATATGCGGAACCTGACTCAATGGCCAAAACTAGAATCCTCATGCCGGCACCCATCAACGCATCAATCAAAGATTCGTCCAAAGTGTTCACGGATAAGGCCGCCGGAAACTGCATTTCGAGACCAGGTATTGACATCTCCTTTATTGCAGTCAGTAGATCAAGTACTCGTTTCTTGTTAGCCGTAAACAAATCGTCTTCCGGCATAAACAACGTGATCCCGTATCGATCATACAGCAGCTGCATTTCTTGCAGGACATTCTCTGCAGATCTGAGTCTCATTGTCCGCCCATGGACCGTATGTGCCGAACAGAAAGTACAGCGAAAATAGCAACCACGTGTCGTAATCAGGGAAGCATGCTTCTGGACCTTGCCGATATCCCGCTGCCGGCCAAGCGAGACGATGTAGCGATCCATATCAATCAATCCCCAATCAGGAAATGCCAGGGTATCCAAATCGTCGACAAAATTCGCTGACTCCACATGTCCCGCTTCCGGCAGTTTTCTGCGCGAATAAATCCCTTGAATATTTACTATCGATGATTCGCCAATTTCTCTCAAAAAATCAACAAACGACGTCTCACATTCTCCAAATGCGACATAATCGATATCAATTTCAGTAAAAAGATGCCTTGCAATATTACTGGCATGAACACCACCTGGGATGGTTACAGCTTTGGGCCACAGCTTATGCAACGCACAGAAGGTTCGAGTAAAGAACGCATGGGATGCCGAAAAGTTCAATGAAAAAGCCAACACATCGGGTTCAAATTTGGCACTTTTCTTGGCGACGCCTTCAATAAAGGCATCCATGTCGGAATATTTGCCGGAGTTCCCAAGCTCCAATACGTAATCAATGATCCCCACTTCACCCACGCAATCTGCTTTCTTTGCGGCGGCTGAGAGATAAAGAATCCCCATTGGCATGCTTACCGATTGCGTCCTGATGCTTTTTAAATAAAAAACAGCCTTAACATCATCAAGCGGCAAGGTAAGCAGATTAACAAACAGCACGTTTGGCATTGTCTTCACGAACAGTCATCCTCCTTTAATCTCAGATTCCCTTCTCCAAGTACACTCCCTGCTGAAACATTGCAGTTCAATTGGCGACCATACAGTGTTGAAACCATGCGTGGCGCAATACCATTTCCAGGCCGTCGAAAGACAATATCCTTTTCCTTGAGGATCCATCCAGACGGCAAATCCCTTGATGCGACACAGGACAAACGGAATTGACCTCTTGCCTCATTCTCGGCCATTGAGAAATCAATCTCCTCGCTTCCGATCTGTTTCTCAATAATGCGAACAGCTCGAACAAGATCCTTCATCTCAGCTGGATCCGCTGAGAATCTGTGATCAGGCCCTGGTAGCTCTTTATCCAAGGTGAAATGCTTTTCAATCCAGCATGCACCAAGGGCAACAGCACCTATCACTGCCTCATTGCCAAAGGTATGGTCACTGAACCCAACCAGACAGTCAAACTCACGGGCAAGCGAGATCATCCTCCGAAGATTCACATCCTCCGGTGCAGCCGGGTACAAGGATACGCAGTGGAGCAGAATTAGCTGAGCATTTCCTGTTTTTCGAAAGAATTCAACTGCCACCTCGATTTCCTTCCGCGTTGCCATTCCCGTTGAAAGAACTGTAGGCAAACCGCTATTTCCCATAGCTTCTATCAAGGGCAAATGCCCTAAATAGTCAGAACCGTTCTTGAGGATTGCAACTCCCATGGCAAGCAGATCGGCAAGGCCATCCATGCCGGTGGGAGTACTATGAAAGTCGACACCCTTTTGGTCGCAATGTGTTTTGAGTTCCGAGAGTTTTTTGTAATCAAGCTCACACCGTTTGAACATATCGTACTGGGACTCAATTACTTTCTTCCCATAATTTTCATACGTGTGTGTCAAGCGTGTATCACATATGAAATCCTCTGTCCTATAGTTCTGGAACTTGACCGAATCGACACCGGCATCAATCGCAGCATCAATGGTCCGCTTAGCAAGGGCCATGTCGCCATTATGATTCAAACCTATCTCAGCCACGATAAAGCAAGGATGATCTGTACCTATCATCCTGTTGCCCACTTCTATTTTTCGCAAGAAATTCACCTTTCGGCCAACCTTTTTTCAAGACAATCCAGCACTCGATACACACCCTGACCATCAACCAAGTGCATACCAACAGAGCGCATTTTTGTCCGTTTAGGTTCATCAAACACCAAAGAACGTATGGCACCGACGACTCCTTCCTCAGACAATTCATGGTGCCAACCAAGAGATATTGCTGCACCAATTTCGTCTAAAAAACGCACATTGGGTTCTTGGTCACTCGCTAATACTATACAGAAACCCGGAACACCTAGGCAACATCGTTCCCAACTGGTTGTCCCTCCTGCCGATACCATAATATCGGCCCTCGCCATTAATATTCCCATTTTATCCGTTGCGACATGAAGAACCAATTGTCCTTGACTGTCAATGCACAGTGACTCAAGCTGTGTTCTTTGTGAATGCCCAGGCCCAATAACAATATCCGCCGACACTCCACCTATTTGACGCAAACTCTGTATCAACAACCCTGTTGTATTGTTGGGATCAGATCCACCACCTAAAGAAATCAGAAAATGTCGTGCTCTTCCAGCAATCGAAGATACTCTTAGCCTCATGCCACGTAGTTCCCAACGAATTAAGGCATATTGGGTACCAAGCAGAAGCTGGGTTTCTTCTGCATTTCGGTACTTCAGCGACTTCGCTGAGGCATTCTGGTTCAACACAAAGTCAGATACCTGGCTGACTTCTGCAAGATCATCAATATTTAGACTTACAACACCAGACTTCTTGAGTTTTTTAAAATAGGCAAGATCAAACATATAGGAATCGGTAACAACAATAGATGCACCACTTGACCGAATCACCTCGAGGGTATCTGCACAATCTTGCTGCAGTGATATTTCCGAACCCAACGACGTTACTGAATAGCCCTTGCCTTGAAGAAATTTTAAACCGGTTCCATCATTCATGCGCGAAAGGAAGACAACTTTCCATCCTCGCGCAATCAATTCTTCAGACAACACAGAACAACGCATCAAGTGGCCCATACCTATTGATGCACTCCCATCTGCCCTTATAACGGCAACTCGATCAATCACAGTCTTAATTCAACCCTTCATTTTTAAAGAAATCACAAGCCTTATGAGGAAAAGCCCACAAAAGACATCGAGGAATCTCTCTTTTGTGGCAGCGCATTTACTTCCTAATTGAGACGTTTAAACCCTGCGTGACATACCGGACCATTTAG
>JAHJLI010000050.1 GCA_018821785.1 Pseudomonadota bacterium | reverse complement strand
ATTATCCTTGAGACTTATGTGGGAGTATGCCCGGAGTGTGGTGGTGTACATGTTGTTGCCCCCATGTGTCCGACAACGGAAAATATCCAGTTCGCAGGACGTGATTACGCTTTGCCGTCAAGATAGGTACCGTCCACTTTTGTGTGACAACTTCTAGATTCCGGGTCAAGGCCGGAATGCCACACCCAGCACGGAATGAAGCAATCAAGACTTGAGTTGGATTGAATGAAAAGTATCCTTAAGCAGGAAGATCCAAAAATATGTGCTGAATAATTACGTTAAAACCTTAAAGTGATTATTTATGTAGGAAAGGGGCAGAGGTATTAAGGGATCACTAAGTTAAAAGATAATTTTTGTAGTCTATAGAAAGAAGGTGGTGTAAACCATAGCCTTGGAAAGGCTATACCTGTGATACCTATTGTTAATAGGAACCTCTTCTAAGAATCAGCATATGAAAAAAAGAAGATCTGAACTGATCAAACAGCATATTGATTCGTTTCCTGTTCTGCCTGTAACGGTGGCGAGATTAATACAGGTTACCAGCTCTCCAGAGTGTTCTGTGAAGGACATTGTGGATACTATTCATTCTGATCACTCTTTGTGCCTGACAGTTCTTAAAATAGCTAACTCTGTCCTGTTCGGGCGTCCCCAGAAGGTTGATTCAATAAAGATGGCTGTGGTGATCCTGGGCTTCAACGAAGTGCAGAGAATTGCCTTAGCCAAGGCACTCCTTAACTCATTTAGTAAATTAGCCAAACAGCATAAGCCCTTTGCTGACAGATTCTGGGAGCATTCTTTTGTTACCGGGATGGCTGCCAGGGTTATTGCTCAGGATCAGCGTATTACCCCAGAAATTGGCTTTATGGGAGGGCTTATCCATGACATAGGCAAGCTGATCATGTTTGAAACTTTCGCTGATGATTATGCTCTTGAACGTTGGACGACTGCATTGAGCAATGAGAAAACTTTACATGAAGAGCTTCAGATGTTCTCCTTCACCCATGACATGTTAGGTGGTCAGTTGCTGAGGAAGTGGCTATTCCCAGAAAATTTAATCACAGCAGTTGCATATCACCATCGTCCCGGCGATGCTGCCACGGAAAAAGCTTTTGCTCATGTTATTCAACTTGCAGATATTTTGTCGTTTTATTGCTGTAATCAGGAATCACTTGGCGATCAACATATTTTGACCGCAGTCCATACCTCTCTGCCCGACCTACAGAACGCCTGGCGTAATTTGGGATTATCCCTGGATGATGATGCAATAGCCGGCTGGTTTCACTGGTTGGTAACTAACCGTGAGCAATGTAGTAATCTCAGAGAAGCTTTCTCTGCCTGAAATGATAAAGAACAATTTTCATATCTTGAGTTTCTTCCTTTGGCCATAAAAGTATTTTTTTAAGACATGGGAAAAAAGGCGAGAAAAAGAAGTTATCGTTTTTTGTGGTGGGTTGTCGCAGGCTTTGTCGGCTCATCTCTTTTTTTTGTCCTGCTCTTTCGTTTCGTTCCAGTTCCCATTACTCCGCTCATGTTGATCCGCTTGGTAGAACAGTTGTCCGAAGGGGAAAAGATTCAATTAAAACACAACTGGGTATCGATTGATGCGATTTCAAAAAATCTATCTTTGGCCGTAGTGTGCAGCGAAGATCAGAATTTTCCGGATCATTTCGGGTTTGATTTTGAGGCCATTGGTCGTTCAGTCGAAGCTTCAAAAAAAGGAACAAAACGAATGCGGGGCGCCAGCACTATTTCTCAACAAACCGCAAAAAATGTATTTTTATGGCCAGGCAGGAGCTGGGTTCGTAAGGCTCTTGAAGTTTATTTTACAGTTCTCATCGAAATTGCCTGGAGTAAAGAGCGCATTCTGGAAGTCTATTTGAACAGCATTGAGATGGGATCTGGGATTTATGGGGCTGAAGCTGCTTCTCGTTTTTATTTCAAAAAGGGTGCAAAAAATCTTTCAAGAAGGCAGGCGGCAGCAATTGCCGCTGTTTTGCCGAATCCGCGCGAATACAGGGTGAACCCACCGAGTCCATATGTCCAGAGCCGGATTGATTGGATCGTCAGGCAAATGGGCCAGCTGGGAACCCTCAAGCTCAAGTAAGATGTTTATCTGCAGATGTCAAAACATTGGGTGATACGAGATCACACAAAAGGTAAAACAGAGCTCCTAGCTCTCCTCTTTAGTTGGCAGTCCGCAGTAAAGTCTCCTGAAGGTCTCCTGTAATGTGTCGCTGTCCTCATGGGCGGCTGCATTAAGTTCTTCCTGTCTGGTATCGAGGTTGGCGAGAAGCT
>JAHJLI010000049.1 GCA_018821785.1 Pseudomonadota bacterium | reverse complement strand
TGGCAGAGAGGCCCTTGGCCACCTTATCCTTGTAAGAATGGCAGCGCTCGATCAGTCCCATCGGAGCAATGGTGGAAAGAACCCAGGTGAGTTCACATACCTCAGGCACATCCGACTGCACCCAGAAGGTACATTTGTCGGGATCGAGGCCGAGCGCAAGAAAATCAGCAGCTGCTTCGAGCGTCCCGCCCGCCAACTTGTCCCGTTCACGGACAGAGGTAAGGGCATGAAGATCAACAATAAAGACATAGAGTTCATCGCTCTCCATGTGGGCAATCATGGTCTGCATCATGCCAAAGTAATTGCCGATGTGAAGCTGGCCGGAGGGCTGAATACCTGATAATATTTTCATAAGATTCCTTCAGTTGTTGAATAAACGAAGAGAATTGGCAATTTTTCAGTCGGATACCATACTGTAAAAATAAAAAAAAGGGGAGTAGGGAAACGATTTTCCCCCACTCCCCATACAAAAATGACTGCTCAGCCGCCGCAGGTACTACTTGACCTCTTCAAAGTCGGCGTCCACTACATCATCGTCGTCCTTCTTTTTAGCCTTTGCTCCGCCCCCCTGGCCTCCAGCTGCGTCGGTATCAGGGTTTTCCTTGGCAGCCTGCTGATACATCAGCTCCGCCAGTTTATGAGAGGCCTGGGTCAGGGCTTCAACCGCCGCCTTGATAGCCGCTACATCATCGCCGTCTTTCACCTTCTTGACGTTTTCGATTTCCTTCTCAACATTGCCTTTGGTTTCTGCATCCACCTTATCGCCAAGATCTTTCAGGCTCTTTTCGGCGGCATGGACCATGGCGTCTGCCGAGTTACGGGTCTCTACCAATTCTTTACGACGCTTGTCTTCCTCGGCATGCAGTTCAGCATCCTTGGTCATTCGATCAATCTCTTCCTTAGTCAGGCCGGAGGAAGCGGTAATACGAATTGATTGTTCCTTGCTGGTACCCAGATCCTTGGCCGAAACGCTCAGAATACCGTTGGCATCAAGATCAAAGGTAACCTCTATCTGCGGCACTCCACGCGGGGCCGGGGGTATATCGGCCAGCTCGAAGCGGCCAATGGCCTTGTTATCCGCTGCCATTTCCCGCTCACCTTGAAGAACGTGAATGGAAACCGCCGGTTGGTTGTCTGCAGCTGTTGAAAAAATCTGGCTTTTCTTGGTCGGCACCGTGGTGTTTTTCTCTATAAGCTTGGTGGTAACACCACCGAGAGTCTCGATCCCAAGAGAAAGCGGAGTGACGTCAAGCAACAACACATCTTTAACATCGCCCTGCAGAACACCACCCTGAATGGCTGCACCAATGGCCACGACCTCGTCGGGGTTGACACCACGGTGCGGTTCCTTTCCAAAAATATCTTTGACCTTCTGCTGTACTATCGGCATACGGGTCATTCCACCAACGAGAATAACCTCGTCGATATCAGAGGCGTTCAGACCGGCATCTTTCAATGCGGTGCGGCAGGGACCAACAGTCCTTTCCACCAGGTCTTCCACCAGGCTCTCGAGCTTGGCGCGGCTCAGCTTGAGGTTGAGATGTTTCGGTCCAGAGGCGTCAGCGGTGATGAACGGCAGATTGATGTCTGTTTCTTTGGTAGTGGATAGCTCCATCTTGGCTTTTTCCGCTTCTTCCTTCAGACGTTGCAAAGCCATTTTGTCATTTCTCAGGTCGATCCCCTGCTCGCGCTTAAACTCGTCGGCCAGCCAGTTTACGATGCGCATATCGAAATCTTCGCCACCAAGGAAGGTGTCGCCGTTGGTAGATTTGACCTCGAAAACACCGTCACCAATTTCCAGAATGGAAACGTCGAAGGTGCCGCCGCCCAGATCATAGACAGCAATTTTCTCTTCAGCCTTCTTATCGAGGCCATAGGCCAGCGAGGCGGCTGTCGGCTCGTTGATGATGCGCAGCACATTGAGTCCGGCGATTTTTCCAGCATCCTTGGTGGCCTGGCGCTGTGAATCGTTGAAGTAGGCAGGCACGGTGACAACCGCGTCGGTAACTTCCTCGCCCAAATACTCCTCGGCGGTCTGCTTCATTTTGGTCAGAACCATCGCCGAAATCTCCGCCGGTCGATATACCTTGTCGTTCACTTCCATGGAGACACTACCATGGCTTCCCTCAACAATCTTGAAGGGACTGATATCGATCGACCGCTTGACCTCTTGATCGGTGAATTTGCGGCCGATAAGGCGCTTTATAGCATAGAGTGTCCGCGTCGGGTTGGTAACTGCCTGACGTTTTGCAATTTGACCAACCAACCGCTCATCGCTATCATTGAAGGCTACTACCGACGGTGTAGTTCTATTGCCTTCAGCATTGGCAATTACCTTGGGCTCGCCCCCATCCATAATCGCCACACATGAGTTGGTAGTACCCAAGTCTATTCCAATAATTTTACCCATCTTCTCTCTCCTTAAATCTTTCACAGCGGAATAATTATCCGTCCAGCATTATTCATTTTTTTGTCGATTGCTCGGCCTGTGGCCGTGGCAACCTACTGTAAAGTTGTCATTTTCCCTTGTTTGTCAAGGGATTTGCGGATCTTTTCAATGGCCAATACCAAGGTCATCACGTTCATTTTGGTCCGGAGGAAACCACGACCTTGGCTGCTCTCAGCAACCGATCTTTATAAAAATAACCCTTTTCAAATTCGAGAATAACGTGATTAGCCGCGACTGTATCGCTGGCATCCATGGTCAAGGCCTCCTGCTGCTGCGGATCGAAGGGCTTGCCGACACTGTCCACAGCCTTTACCTCAAATTTTTCTAAGGTGGTGGTAAGACTTTTCAAGGTTAACTGGACACCGGCAAGAAGGGCTGCAAGATTCTTTTCGGCATCAGCACCATCGATTACCCCCTGGCCTAAGGCCCTTTCCAGGTTATCAACAACTGGAAGAATCTCCCGAAAAATCGTTTCCCCGGCATACTTCAGGCCCGCTAATCGTTCCCGCTCAACCCGTTTCTTAAAGTTTTCATTCTCCGCGGCCATCCTTAGCATCCTGTCTTGAAGACCGGCAATCTCTTCCAGTGCGTCGCAAAGTTCCTTCTCCACATCGCGCGCCTCCGGCTCTGCCTGCTCAATCTTTTCAGTTGCTTCTTCGGGGGCTTCGGAGGCGTTTTCAACCTCAACCGCAACTTCAGAATTTTCCTGAAGCTCTTCGTTTAATTTCTCCTTGCTCACCTCTTTCTCCCTCTAATAATCCATTTCCCTTAACCTGCTCCAGGATACTCCCGGTGCGGTAAAATCCAAACCTGCAAACTTGAGCCAACAATAAGTAGCCGATTTTTTCTTGTCAAGTAGCCAAAAACCACTATTCACAACAGAGGCCTGATTGAAAAAGACAATAAATTCAAGTTAAAACGCAGCAGAGAGGAAAGGCTTGAAAAACATGCGAGGGGAACGAAAGCGAATGTTTATCTCTATTCGTCTTCGTATTTGTTCAATTTGTTGAGCAGGGTCTTACGGGTAATCCCCAGCCTTCTGGCCGCTTCACTTTTGTTGCCGCCGGTCTCATTGAGGATCTTGAGTATTTGTTGCTTTTCCACAACAAAAAGAGTTCCAGGATCAAGATTAACAGATGATGGCTTGCAGTCAGTCTGTTTGCCGGCCATTTTCTGGATGGACAACGGCAGGCTCTTCTCTGTCAATTCCGTGCCACGCATGAGAATGATTCCGCGTTCGATGGCGTTTTCCAGCTCCCGGACATTGCCTGGCCAGGAATAGCAGGTCAGGAGATCCATGCACTCGGAAGTGATCCGGTCAAGAACGCGTCGGTTTTTTTCGGCAAACTTCCGGGCAAAATGGTCGACTAGCTGAGGGATATCAGATCCACGCTCGCGCAGCGGCGGGACGGTGAGCATGACCACATTAAGCCGGTAATAAAGATCCTCGCGAAAGGCATTGCGCCTTACTTCCTCCTCAAGATTGCGGTTGGTGGCGGCGATAATACGCACATCAATCTTGATCGTATCCTCACCCCCAACCCGCTGCAGCTCCTGTTCCTGCAGTACTCGCAGCAGTTTTACCTGCATTGCCTGAGAAGTTTCGCCGATCTCGTCGAGAAAAAGGGTGCCGCCGTCGGCCTGAACGAATTTCCCTTCCCGCCTTTTCTCAGCGCCGGTAAAAGCTCCTCTCTCATGGCCGAACAGCCCCGACTCGAGCAAACCCTCAGCCAGGGCGGCACAATTAACTTTGACAAAGGGTTTGGTCCGTCGTTCGCTGTTCTGATGCAGGGCCTCGGCCACCAGCTCCTTGCCAGTACCCGATTCGCCATTGATGAGCACCGTCGCCTCCGTCGGCGCAACATAACCGACCATTTCCAACAACTCGATTATCGGCGGCGACGAGCCGATAATTGCTGTTTCCAGCTCCTTTCGCTCCGCCGCCGGTTGCTGCTTGCGGATCACCACCTGCTGATGGTCAACTGCCCGCATAAGGGCGAGGCGCAGGCGATCAAAATCGAGGGGTTTGGTGAGATAATCGTGCGCCCCCTGCTGGATCACCTCCACCGCGTCATCAATCGAAGAATAGGCCGTCATGATGATCACCGGCAGGGCAGGTTGTAGCGCCTGGATTCGGGTGAATGCCTCCCTGCCATCCATTTTCGCCATCCGCACATCCATCAACACCGCGTCATATGGGTGCTTGGATACTGCCGCAACCGCCGTCACCCCATCATCGGCTTCGACACACCGCCAACCCCACTCCTTGATGAGAGAGCACAGCATAAAACGATGCACCTGATCATCATCAACCACCAGGATGGTTATCGATCCCTTTTTCCCTGTCACTTTGTCATTTCTCCATCCACTTTAATCTGCATGCTCTCTGTCAGACGTCTCAGCTGCACAATAACAATGATAGTGTTTCGCTCAGGTATCATTATATGTTACCATCCTGCCTTAAAAGCAAGGCAAAAACTTGGAATTTTGCCTCGACAAAAGGATATCCTACCTAGGCCACATAATCGCAACACCCGTGAAACCGACAACCTTCACTTTCGGAGATTTCCATGCACAGCATTACCATAATCAGCGTCGGCGGTACCATCGACAAAATCTATTTCGATGCTAAAAGCGAATATGAGGTTGGTCCACCGAATATCGAGAAGGTTTTGGCCGAGCTCAACCTGTCCATCACCTACCGGGTCAATTCGCTGATGCGCAAGGACAGCCTTGACCTGACCGACGACGACCGATCACTGATCGCAAAAACAGTTGCCGAAGAGCCATGCCCTCGCGTTCTCATTACCCACGGTACCGATACCATGGTCGAGACCGCAAAGGCGTTGAGAAACCTTGTCGGCAAGACCGTTGTCCTGACTGGGGCGCTGGAGCCGGCTTTATTCAAGACCAGCGATGCTGTGTTCAATATCGGCTGCGCCATCGGGGCGGTTCAGGTCCTCCCTCCGGGAGTCTATATTGCCATGAACGGCCGGATTTTCACTGCGGGCAAGGTCAGAAAAAACCTTACTTTGAACAAATTCGAAGAATTCAATGACAATGTTTAAGGTACGCCCTTTTCAAAACCGCGATGAGGAAGCAGTCGTCCAATTATGGAAAGACTGCGAACTTATCCAAACCACCAATGATCCACACAAGGATATCCGGCTCAAACTGGCTGTACAACCCGATCTCTTCCTGGTCGGAACACTGAATGGCCGCGTTATCGCCACTGTCATGGCCGGATATGAGGGCCACCGGGGCTGGCTCAATTATCTGGCAGTTTCGGCTACATGTCGACAGCGCGGCTTTGGCCGGAAAATAGTCGCCGTTGCCGAGAAACAGCTGAGACTCCTTGGTTGCCCGAAGATCAACATCCAGGTGCGAGTAGGGAATGAGCAGATTATGGAATTTTACCGAAAAATCGGTTTCCAGGTGGATGACGTTGTCAGCCTTGGAAAACGCCTCAATCTTCAATAATCCCCACTGCAAACCAAGATGGAAATCGAATGGCATGCAAAAAGAGACGAAGATTATTTTTCAAAGGAAAAGAGCAAATCCGCGCCGGTTGACTGGGAAGAACTTCTCGTCTCAACAGCAAAGCCCCGGGTCAGGTCATAGCGCACGCGAAACTGACCGAGCTGGCTGAACATGTTCATATCATAACCGATATACAGTTCCTTGGTTACCCGTTTGCCAACTACCAGAGAGACGTTCTCCTTTTGACTGCTGCCTTCCAGATGCATGTCATCGAGTTGCAGAATGTTGCCAACCCCTTTAAAGAGATCTTCGCTGCCTTTGACACCAAGGGTTGTCGCGGCCGCTTCGAGAAGTCCAACATCCTCATTATTGGAAAAGGCCAGAGAACGGCCGACTATCATCTGCGAGAGAATTTCCGTGTCATCCATATAAGGATCGGAAAAGAGATGATAGCTGAGATCTTGCGCCAGGCCACTGATATCCACACCAACTGTGTACCCCCGATTTTTGGCCTGCTCTTCGCTGAATTTTTTCTGCGCACGCACATCCACCCCTGGATTTTCTATGGGGCCGCCGGTGAACAGGACCCGGCCCCTTTCAATATCAAGGGTTCTACCATATATGGTGAAAACTCCTTCGGTAAGATCAAGCTCTCCGATTGCGGTTGGAAATTCATCGGGCTCAGTTTTCACATGGAGTTGCCCGCTAAGCCTGCCGGTCAGTCCATAACCTTTTATGCTCACCTCATCCCCCAGGAGGACGTTAAGATCAAGAGCGAAAGGCCACCCGGACCCCTTGACTTCCTGCCGTCCGTTAACCAGAATCACGTCTTGTGAAACCTGTACCGAATCCTTCATTTCCTCAGGAGTCAGCATGGCATAAGGGATCTTCACCGATCCTTTGACCCTCGCCTGGTTTCTGGCGAACAGGAACTGCATGTCGGGGTTTACCCGAATCACATATTCCGGCAGATCGAGCAGGAGAAAATTGTTGCCGCCAATATGCAGATCACCCTCCAATCCTTCATCACCATAGTGGAGGTCGCCTTCGGCACGTATCTCCCCCTCCCCGGAGGTTGCTTGAAAGAGTACCTTTGCCCCATCCACTGCAGCGGTTATTGCCACTCTGACATTTCCAAGGGTGATGCCCTGGAACGGAAGAGTGATACCTCCGCCTTCAATCCTGCCTTCACCGGCCAGTTCCGGTCTTCCTACCGTCCCCCCAAGAGTGAAATAACTGCTCATCCGGCCAGTTGGATCGACACTGTATCCGGTGAGGGCGGAGAGTATTGCCAGATCAAAGTTTTGTAAACCAAGACTTCCAGATAGCGGTAACGAACGGACGGGCACAGCAAACAGATCAGCGCCCCGAGTGGCTGCATTTATAGTTAGTTGGCTACCGTTTTTCATCCGGCTAACAAGGTTTGTTTGCAAAAGAGCGTCGGCCAGCACCAGGCTGAGGACAGTGTCTTCGCAATGAATGGAGTTGAACTCCTCGTCTTTGACATCCTCCAATTCAAAATCGGTTTCCGGCAGTCTGACCTCCGCTTGGGCTGAAATCAAGCGCGAGTCTTCACCTGATGCGGCAATCTCGCCGGCAAATAAACCGTTAACGGGCACAGCAATGAGTTTGAGTCGGTTCAACCAGTTCAAAGAGATCGCCGAGAATCGACTCTTTACCCGCCAGCCGATTTTTTCTGCCGACTGGACATAGCCGCCGACACAAAGCGTACCTTCATCCTCGGCAATGCAAAAATCTTCGAGGACCACTCCGTCCTTCCCTAAGCTGAAGTCAGCACTGTCCTGCTGTCGCCAGTTGCCATAGGACGAAGATGCCAGATGTGCACTGCTTATTTCCCCCATCCACCTGTCCCTCCTCAAGGCTTCCGCCCGAAACTGCAGTCTCCCGAAATCACCTCCTGCTTGCACTTTAACGTCCTGTTCCTCGAAACTCCCGGAAAAATCAATCTGGGCCTGATCGATGGGCAAACCTCCCAAGATCATTTTTCCTCCAAGAAAACTCCCTTTCAACCTGTCATCTTCTCCCATTTCCGAATGAATCTTGGCCTCCAATTGAGAGAATCTATTGTCACCCATACCAAGCCCTTGGCCATGAGCTTCTATGTCAAGCAGCGGGTTCTTGAAACTGCCTCGTAGTTTGCCAAGGAGCATCAGTGCCCCGCTCGACTCAGGTATTATTGTACCGAGATCAGGAGAGTTAAACTTGAAATCCAGGGCAAAATCTTCTCCCGCCTGGCCTTGTACTACCAACTGCGAAGAGCCGCTTTGCAGAAACAGTCCACTTGTTTGGATGGTTTCCCCAGACAGTCTGATTTCTCCATTTCCAGACAGTGCGCTACCACGTAAATTTCCAGTGATATCGCTTATTTTCAAGTACCCTTTGGTGCCATCAGAGCCAATAAAACCCTCGCCTGCAAAAAAACCGCTGACTTGTCCCGGAAAATCAGGATAGATTCTAGCCGGATCAAAGTTCTGCAAACGAATCTCCCCCGACCAGCTCAGCTTGTCGGCCCATGAAAACATCCCTTTTTCAATACGGGCACTCCCCTCCACTTCGCCGCTTCGAATGGTCAATCCATCGGTCCGTACATCGTTTTCAGTGACGGCAATATTGCCAACGGCGGAGATCGGTTGCTCCCTCAGTTCGCCGTCGAGTCGAAATATTTCGAAAGCAATATCCACACCCAGGTCGTCCCTGACTGTCCCAACGCTGGTGAGGTCGCCACTTATTCTGCCAGGCAGCCAATCAAAAAAGGCGGAAGGATTAAAATCTCTCACATGGAAAAGACCTTCCCAATCAAAAAGCCGTTTCCAGTTGATTTTAGCCTTCTCGGCGACAATCCAGCTATCTCCGTGGTCGATACGCAGTGTCTCAAAGTCTATGCCCAGCAAGCCTGCGGTTATGTTGGTTTGCAGCTGCAACTTGTCCATTGTCCCCCAGGCTCCAACCGCCTGGACTTGGCCTCCGTAACCGTCGGTGTTGCCCGACAGTTGACCGCTTACCGTGGCCAGATCAATTTTAGGACAATGTTTGATGAGGGCCTCCAAGTCAACATCCCGCGCCAGAAGAGTAGCGGTCCACTCCGGATTATCCAGGAGATTTACGACATCCCCCTCTACCCGGATGTCGGCCGGACTGTTGACACCAAAGGTGGCATGAAGTGAAGCAAGGGGTCCAGTAGCGGAAAGCGTGCCCTCTAGCTGATTGAAACCATAGTTGACGAGCCGCCAGTTACCGAGAAGATCAACGTGCCAATTGCGGTCAAAATCAACTGTACCGTGCACGGCCAGGCCAATCTCCGGGCCCTGCAGAGAAATGTTACCAATACTCAGATGGCCACCTCTGCCCTCCATCTCGACATCAATGTTATCGAAGGCTATCAGTTCGTCACCAGCACTGTCCTGGATTTTAAACGAAACAACCGCTGCCCTGTCAATAGCGAAACCCAGAGGCAGAAGAAGTTTGGGTAAGACCATCGGTCCACCGGCGGACGGGGCAGCAGGACTATTTCCCAGTCCTATAACTACTCCAGAGACATAAAGGCTGGCAATTCGAAACTCACCCTGAAAGAGTTTGGTCGGAGACCAGTCCCAGGCAAATTTTTCAATTCGGATATCGGTACCGGAGGTGACAATGTGAATTTTTTCAAGGGTGAGGCGGCCCAGGAGCCGTCCTTCCACCTCCCCTACTGAGATCCCGCCGCCACTGAATTGCAAGAGACTTTTTTTTATCAGCTGCAGACCAGTGCGGCTGCCCAGCAGGAAAGTGCAGAGCAGAAGGCAAACCAGCGCCAAGGTAAAAACCGACCGAGCAACAATCTTCATCACAGGTCCCCTCCCACTGTCAAATGGACGCGAAGGGGATTGCCATCCTCAGTAATGGCTGATGCAACATCAAGGCGAATCTGTCCGAAAGGCAAACGAAAACGTACTCCGACGCCAACTCCCTGATAAAAATTAAGACTCAGATCGTCGGTTGCCGTGCCGACATCCCAAAAGGTGGCAAGGCTCCATTGATTGTAGACAACCCTCTCCACTTCAACGCTGCCAGCCACCAGATACTTGCCGCCGATAATCTCTCCGGAAGTGTCTTTGGTACCTATGGACTTATAACCGTAACCACGCAGTGTATTATCCCCGCCGGTATAAAACCTGAGCGACGGGGGCAGAGAGTCAATGCTGTCGACCAACGTTGCCCCCAGCGAACCGCGGCCAATGAGCCGCCAGTCTTCAAAAGGTGAGACGATTGCTTTGCCATTGATTGTGGCCTGTAAAAAACTGACATCGGAAACCACTCTTTCAACTCCGCCAAGAAGACCCAACGATGCCTGCAAACCATTTTTTGTATTAAGAATATCATCGGCAAAAATCACCCCAATGTTCAACGAAGGCAGGAGCAGGGTCGATTCCCCACTGGTGTCGCCGACATCATAGATCTCATCGCGCAGTTCAATTCCGGTGCTGAGTTTTAAACGTGGATCAGCATATTCCCTTGCCACAGAGGCGGTGAACAGCTGGGTAGTTGTGCTCTCCCATGCCTTGCTCTGGTAGGCAAGATTATTAGCCAGAGAGTGGTACCTGGGATCACTCTTAACCGGTATCCGGTAAAGCAAGGCGATGGTGCTTTCTCGCTCCCCCAGTAGGAGTGAGGTGTTGATCTTATCACCACTGGTATTGAACAACCGGTTATTCCAGTCGATTTTGCCTCGCACTCCGGTATCGGTGGCATAGCCCAGACCGAAACTGTATTTATTGAGATGCTCCGGGGCCGTCAAATCAATCTTCACAGGAATTGTAAGATCCCGCGCCCTGTCAAGCTGTCCCCGAACGGCGACC
>JAHJLI010000048.1 GCA_018821785.1 Pseudomonadota bacterium | reverse complement strand
TCCGGTGCTCGCCATCATGGGTATGCGTATGGTGAAAACCCACCTGTCACTGTCCGACAATCCGGCCCTGAAAGGCGTTCCCACAGGCTGGCGCCTGACCATCCGCGAAGTTCTCACCTATGGTGGCGCGGGCTTTATCGTTCCGGTTGCCGGAGCAATCAGCCTGATGCCGGGAACAAGTTCCAACCCTGCATTCAAGCGTGTTGACGTTAACCTGGAAACCGGCAAGGTAGAGGGTGTATTCTAAAACACTGATAATTAACAGCAAGGGGCGGATGGCCGCGTCATCCGCCCCTTTTTTCCTTGCATGAATTGACCTACAATATCTAGCCCCGGAAAACGGGATAAGTACCTTCACGAAATTCTTTCTTAAAAAAACAAGAAAAGAATTTCAAATGTACAAAAAAAGGAGCCTGAGCACTATGACTGCTGAAATTATTAGTGGTACCAAGATACGCGAAGAAATTCTTGCCGAGCTGAAACTGGAAGTCGAAGCGATGAAAGCCAAAACCGGAAAGGTCCCCGGCTTGGTAACCATCCTCGTAGGGAGTAGTCCCGCATCCATCAGCTATGTCACCCTGAAGGTAAAAACCGCCATCGGCCTCGGATTCCATGAAATCCAGGACGATCAGCCGGTAACCATCTCCGAAGCCGACCTGCTGGCCCTCATCGACAAATACAACAACGATCCTGACATTCATGGTATTTTGGTACAGTTGCCGTTGCCAAAACATATCGACGACAAGAAGGTTCTGAATGCCATAAATCCCGATAAGGACGTTGATGCCTTCCATCCAGTCAACGTTGGGCGTCTGATGATCGGTGGCGATGAGGTTCGTTTCCTGCCCTGCACTCCTGCCGGTATCCAGGAACTGATCGTTCGTTCCGGCACCGAAACCTCCGGTGCGGAAGTGGTTGTTGTAGGTCGCTCGAATATCGTCGGCAAACCCATTGCCATGATGATGGCACAGAAGGGCAAGGGTGCCAATAGCACCGTTACCATAGTACATACCCGCACCAAGGATCTGGCATCCCACTGTAAGCGTGCCGACATCCTCATCGTCGCCGCCGGTGTTCCGGATCTGGTGAAACCGGAATGGATCAAGCCCGGGTCCACAGTAATCGATGTCGGTGTCAACCGCGTCGGCATGAACGAAAAAACCGGCAAAGCCATCCTCAAAGGTGATGTCGATTTTGAAAAAGCCAAAGAAATCGCCGGCAAAATCACTCCGGTACCTGGTGGCGTCGGCCCGATGACTATCACCATGCTGATGAAAAACACCCTCACCTCAGCCAAGAAAAGCCTCGGGTTATAAGGCTATTATCCTGACATAAGACCGCATTAAACAAAAAAGGCGGAAAAATCGTTTCTCGATTCTTCCGCCTTTTGCTTTGGTTCTGCCCCTAAACCTAAAAACCAGCCGATCTGTAAATTAAGGATTAATGGTGGTGATGGTGATGGCCGTGATGACCGTGGTGGTGATGGTCGTCTTCATCCTTTTTCGGTCCACCGGCCTCCTTAAGCGCCTTTTCGAGTTCGGCATTCACCGAGGCCATGAACTCGACGGTGTTGTGGATGTGATCTGCCAGTGACGTTTGACCTTCATCCTTCATGGTCCCACGCCATTTTTCGAACTCCTCCATATGCCCTTTATTATGTTCTATCCAGTGCTGCAACATGACCCGCAGTTTTTCTACATTGTCCATTTTTTCTCCAATCGTATAAACCTGCTCTTCGATTCAGGTTATGGCATTTTGTACAAATACACCTTGCCGGCAGAAAAATCGATGCGGCGAATCGCCAAACCCGACCAGGACTTCGTCCCTTCGAACAGGGTTGTTATCTCTAAGCTATCGCTCAAGACCTCAAGATTCGTGATATTTTCGAGCAGCAACTCCTGGCCGCCATCTTTTTCTATCAATGCACTTGTCTGACACATGCGAATCCTCCTGGCCTCAGTGAAATCCGATCAGTCAACAACCGGTCTTGGATACAGCCCTGACCTCTCGACTATCTCAGGCACCTTATCTTCCCACTCAATGGCCATGACGTGAAAACCGCTCACACCCTTGCATTCTTTCAACCGTTGAATGGATTCAACTGCAATAGTTATTCCTTCCTCTGCCTGCTTGTCTTTGGGGACCCCGGACAATCGTTTGATCAATTCTTCGGGAACATCCATCCCGGGAACAGCGCGAGCCATGTATTTTGCCATTCCCACCGATCGCATCGGTGTAATACCTGGCATGATGAACACTTGCTCATGCAGGCCTCTTTCCACCACACCTTTCATCCACAGCTCAAATTTTTCAAGGTTATAGACACACTGGGTCTGAATAAATTGAGCACCAGCAGCTATTTTTTTGGCTAACCGCGGCACCCTGATCTTGAAAGGATCGGCAAAAGGGTTGGCAGCGGCACCGACGAAGAAGTTGGGCGGCACCTTGATCTCTTCACCACTGAGGAATTTACCTTCATCGCACATATGCCGAACGGTCTGAATGAGCTGCATAGAATCAAGATCAAAGACATTCTGGGCTTTTGGATGATCGCCAAAGCTCTGGTGGTCGCCGGACAGGCACAGTATATTATTGATGCCAAAAGACGCGGCGCCCAAAATATCGGCCTGCAGTGCAATCCGGTTTCTATCTCGCACTACCATCTGCAGTACCGGTTCAAGTCCCTCAAGTTTCAGATGGATGCAGGCAGCCAGACTGCACAGTCTGGTAACCGCGGTCTGATTGTCGGTGATATTAATGGCATCGACATGATTTTTAATAATGTGGCCCTTGGCTATAATATGGGCCGGATCACTTGAGCGTGGTGGACCGCACTCGCTGGTTACCGCCATAGCACCGCTTTTAAAGATCTTCTCTAGTTTGCTTTTGGTTTTAATTTCCACGATTAAAAGCCCTCCAGTTTAAATGATCGAGGCCCGCCTGCACGATCTTTCGACCAATCTTTTATTGGGGCGATTTTCTCGTAATCATCCAATTTGCCAAGAGCCTCCAGTCGATCGATAACCAACTGCCAAGCACAGTCAAGTTCCTTGGAAAGCTCACATTTGCCTTTCGATGAGCCTCCGCATGGCCCATTAAAGAGCCGTTTACAGCAGCGGCTGACCGGACACACCCCACCAGTGATGCCGAGGATGCAGTCGCCACATGCCTGGCACTTTTCGGTGAAATGCCAATCGGTCTTAACGTCACCGAGGAAGGTGGTATTCAGGGCCGGATATACCGCGGTGCTCATGTACTTTTCGGCAACAAACTGAACGCCTATGCCGCAAGCCATACTGAGAACCGCCTCCGATTCTTCTAGAAGATCCTTGGCCGATTCAAAAAACGGGTGTTCGCACTGTCTTTCTATGCCACCGTTTTTGATATCGATATCGATCCCTTCCTGTGTTGCCCGCATACGCAGCAAGGAGGCAAGAATTTCAGCCTCTTTGTTGCCGCCCTGGTGACACACGGCGACACAGGTATTGCAGCCGAATACAGTCACCTGCTTATGGCCCTTGACCATCTCCCATATTTCATCAAACGGTTTCTGCTGTCCTACTATCATAGCCTCTCCACTCCTTCACCAGTAAAACGGTAGTTCCGCCGCAAAACTATCAGGCGGCCTGTTTTTCATTCTCCGTGGACACTTTTTTCTTTTGAAGAGCAAACCATATGGGCGAAGGCCCCAATGCGCTGATCCTTTGAGAAAATTCAGTGCATATCTCTGCCCACCTTGGCCCCTGCGCTGCAGAGAGGTTAAAGAACTCTAGCCGAGCGGGATCAATTCCGAGCATATGTAGCAAGCTTTTGACTTTCGTTACTCTTTTGGCAGCATTCAAATTTCCTTCCAGGAAATGACATTGTCCCTCAAGTCAGCCTGCAGCAAATATGCCATCTATGCCCCTCTCAAAAGCACGCAAAATGTAGACCTGATCAAGTTTTCCCGTACAGGGCAGGCGAACAACTTTGACGTTCGATGGATATGATAATCTCATCACCCCAGCCAGATCAGCGGCTGCAAAAGCACAGTAATGACAAGCAAAAGCGATGATGTTTGCCTTCCAATCAGCGGGAACATCCTGTGGTTTTTCCGGACTTTTCGGTTCTTCAATTTTTTCTGCGTCAATCGCCATTATCCTTTCCTTCTTGTTGACTTGACCTACTGAATAATTGTATTCCCCAAGCTCCGACTTCTATTTTCTACTCTCTTTATAGAGGGTTAATGCAATTCGGTAACCGAATCGATCATTGCCAGCAGCTGATCGTCACGGAAAAAATTAACCTGATAGGCTTTGGCGGGACACACCCCGGCGCAGATACCACAGCCGGTGCACTTCACCTCATTATGGCTGACACGCCCGTCGGTATCAATAAACGGTGCCCCGAAGGGGCACTTCTTTACACATGCCAGACAGGACATGCATATGTCACGATTATGTTTGGAAATGACTCCTGAGACGGTGAGACTGTCGTGCGACAGCAAGGTCCCGGTGCGGCCGGCTGCTGCCAAGGCCTGGCTCACTGTTTCCTCAAGGTTCTTGGGGGCATGCGCGAGGCCGGCCAGGAAGAAGCCTTCACTGGGAAAATCAACAGGTCGCAGTTTGACATGGGCCTCCATAAGAAACCCGTCGATATTACAGGTGAGTTTGAACTTCTTGGCGAATTCATCACCATCCGGCTGCGGCCTGAACCCTGTCGAGAGAATCACATGGTCGGCATCTATTGCCATTTCCCGGCCGAGCACTTTGCTCGTAAGAGTCACCCTTACCTTGTCGCCCATCGGTTCAACTTTCGGCTTTTCTTCAGGGGTATAGAGAAAGAAAAGAACGCCAAGATCCCGAGCCTTGCTGTAGTACTCCTCCTTCAGACCATACGCCCGAATGTCCCGGTAAATTACTACGACCTGCGCATCAGGGGCCTTTTCCTTAATGGCAATACTGTTTTTCAGAGCATCTTGACAACAGATACGGGAACAGTAGTTGTGAGGTTCTTCACGCGACCCGACACACTGGATCATGACATAGGTACTTTGTTTATCCGGCCCCTTTTCGGCTAGTAAGGTCTCGAGCTCCCGCTGGGTGATTATTTTTTCCGAATCCTTGTAGCCGTATTCATCCGGGCTGTATTCAGCTCCACCCGCGGCTATGAGAACGGCTCCGTGATTGATGGTTTCTTTGCTTGTAAGTGTGGTTACAAAATTGCCGACAAAACCATCCATCTTGTCGACGGTCGTTGACAAATGGAGGGTAATGGCTGGATTGCTCTTTACTTTTTTAATAGTGTCGGCGAGGAAGGCCTGAACATCGTCTCCTTCAAGATTGGAGCGAACCTTGGTCAGTAAACCGCCAAGAGCGTCGGATCTCTCGACCAGGTGCACGCCGTAGCCTTGATCCACAAGAGAAAGGGCTGCGGTCATGCCAGCTATCCCTCCACCAATGATCAGGGCATCATGGGTAACCCCTACGGAAGCAGACGTTACCGGCAACAGTCTTTTGGTTTTAGCAATGTTCATATTGACGATTTCAATCGCCTTTCTGGTGGCATTTTCGTTGTCATGCATATGGCACCAGGAACACTGCTCACGAATATCGGCCAACTCAAAGAGAAATTTATTAAGACCAACCTCACGAATGGTGTCCTGAAAAAGCGGTGAATGGGTACGCGGCGTACAGGATGCAACAACAATTCTGTTCAAGCCTTTTTCTTTAATCAGATCGCGAATCTTTTGCTGACCATCCGGGGCACATGCATAAATAATTGTTTCAGCATGAACAACCCCCGGTTCCTTTAATGCCGCGTCAGCAACCCGCTTGACATCCACAGTGCCTGCGATATTCGTGCCGCAATGGCAAACAATAACTCCAACCCGCGATTCTTCCCCTGAGATATCCCGTTCGTCCGGCAAGATCACCTTGGTTACTTCGGTTCCACGCCGATCGCCGAGGAGAGCCATGGCCCCTGCCGCTGCGCCACTGCCTTGGATAACGGTTTCCGGTATATCCTTTGGCCCCTGGTAGGTCCCGGCAACGTAGATACCGGGCCTGGAGGTTTCAACCGGCCGCAGTTTAGAGGTCTGAGCAAAACCATAATTATCTGTGTCAATCGCGAAAATCTTGGAAAATTCAGCGGCGTCACTGCGTGGCTCAAAGCCTATGGAAAGAATCACCATATCAAACTCTTCGTGAACGGTCTTGCCGTCTTCGCCAACCGAGTGGATAAGAAGATTACTGGTTTTCGGGTCTTCTAAAATTTCAGAGATCATTGCCCGTTTATAGATTACACCCGCATCCCTTTTGGCCTTGTCTATATATTTGTCAAAATCCTTACCAAAGGCCCGCAGTTCCATGTAGAAAACCGTGGACTGCACATCCTTGTCGTGCTCTTTGGCAATGATCGATTGCTTGGCGGCATACATGCAGCAAACCGAAGAACACCATGGATTGGCGTTATGGGCATTGCGCGAGCCAACACACTGCACCCAGGCCAACCGTTTGGGATGCCCGCCGTCCGAAGGTCGGGCCACCGTACCGCTGCAGGGGCCAGAAGCCGAAAGCAGTCGCTCGAACTGCAACGAGGTGACTATATTTTTATATTTACCATAGCCAAGCTCCTGGCGTATTTCCGGTTGATACGTTTTCAGACCGGGAGTGAGGACGATGGATCCGACCTTTACCTCAACCAGCTCGTCACGATCTTCAAAATTGATGGCCTTAGCTTCGCAGGCCTTTTCACATTTTCGGCAAACATTTTTCGTTAGATACAGACAGTGTGCCGCATCAATCGCCCGGGTATTCGGCACCGCCTGGGGAAACAAAGCATAGATGGCTTTTCTTTTATCCAGCCCTTGATTAAAAAAGTTTGAGACTTTACTGGGACATTCAGGCTCACAGGCTCCACATCCGGTACAACGATCCGGATCGACATAGCGGGCCTTCTGTTCGAGGGTAGCCGTAAAGTTCCCTTCTTCTCCGGTAACCTTAAGTACCCGGGACATGGTATGCATTTTGATGTTGGGATGACGACTGGATTCAACCATGCGTGGAGAAATCATACACATGGCGCAGTCGCCGGTTGGGAAGGTCTTGTCCAGTCTGGACATCGTTCCGCCGATTGATGGTTCATCATTTATCAGATGCACCATCAGGCCACTGTTGGCAAGATCAAGGGATGCCTGCATCCCACCAATACCTGCACCAACCACCAATACTGAACCTATCCTGTCCTTGTTGTCCTGCTGTGGGGTAATCCTGGTCACTGCAAAAACCTCCATGAGAATGGCCCTGATGGGAAATTGCCGGTCACGCAGCTGTCATCAGCGGTTCAAATAGGCAAACATCAAAGCGATAGGGTGAGACAATGCATCGATAAAGGATTCGATTGCGTGGCATTATAATAGATATATACTGTTATCATAGCTTTTTTTTCTCGCCGCTGCGCTTTTACATATATAAATTTTTATTGACATAATCATCAAAATGGCTGCAAAAGGCACCTTCTCAGAAGCCGTGATGGGTAGCCAGCTTTTCGAGCATCTGAACAAGCCCGGTACCAAGAGAAAATGCTGAATCAGCGCCGATATTATCGCCCGCACTTTTGTCAAAAAAAATGTTCAGACTTGAGGCCAAACCCTCATCGGGTTTCCAATAACAGATCATTATGGGCACCAGCGGCAAAGGCTTGAGGACGACGGAGACATCAGCCTCGAACTGTTTGTCCACCGCCCTGCCGTCAAACATATGTAAAACATCATCGAAAAAATCGGTATATTTGTCAGCAAGCTGTTGCAGTACGTCTTCTCCCCGTTTTTTAAAAAGCGCGTATTTTTCTTTTCCGCCAGGAAGCTCTCTATAGGAAACCCATTGCCCCGAAACCTGCATTCCTTTGCAGTTTAATACGTACTGCAGAAGAGGAATCACAATCCAGGGAATCAGGTGGAGATCCGTTCTAAAACTGCCGTTTTTACTGATACCAAAATATTTTCCGAGTATTTTCACCCGCAAAACATCATCGTCGGCCTGCGCCCCGATCCGGGTGGCGGCCAGCGAAAAATCGAGCTGTATTGCCTGTTTTTTTAGTTCAGCTATATATATTTCCAGGTCACTTTCCTGGCCCAGTTGTTCATCACCCGTCGATGCAAATTGTGCCAGGGTTGCACTGTTCAGCTTTGGACACTCATTAATCCGGCGGGTTCCACAAAAAACTGCGCCTGCGAAGGCCAGGCAGGTTTTTTCCCCGCACTCGCGGCAGTTACTTCTTTCTAAGACCTTGAAAATTTCCATGGCATTTTTTGC
>JAHJLI010000047.1 GCA_018821785.1 Pseudomonadota bacterium | reverse complement strand
TTCCAACCTGCCCGCCACGCTCTCCCTGGTTAATCTGGTGAAGGAGCTCCTCGACATACCTCTTTCTAAAGAGGAGACCCGTACAAACTGGCTCCAAAGACCACTCAGCGATGACCAGACACGATACGCTCTCGATGATGTCCGCTATCTCCGTGCAGTTAGAGTCGTTCTGCTTAATCGTATAATCGGGCCGAAAATAAAATCCTGGCTGCAAGAAGAACTAAACCTGCTCAACAATCCTGCTACTTACTCCGGCCCACCTGATCATGAACGCTTCCAAAAAATAAGGGGATACAGCCATCTCGACAGGCAAGGATTAGCCGTTCTCAAGAACCTGACGACCTGGCGCGAGGGTGTAGCAAGAAAAGTTGATCGGCCCCGTGGACATGTGATTAAAGACACTATTCTTCTAGAACTGGCCAGACAACGACCAACAACAGTTGTCGATCTCAAGACGAAAACAGACCTGTCTGATAAAGCCACAGCAAAATATGGCAAGCCTATTGCTGCCATCATCGAAACTACTTTAGGACAGAAGGAGTCGACCTACCCCGATTCTCATCATTCAACGCGACTCAGCAAAAATGACAAGATCGGCATGGAAAACCTCAACAGACTCATTGCGCTAAAATGTGATTTATTAGGTATTGACCCTGGTCTCGTTGGCAACAGTTCAGAATTAAAAAAATTAGTAAAAACAATTAATTCAACTAGACAGGATGAACCAGAACAATTACGCCAGACTGACGGTTGGAGGAAGCATTTTCTCGAGGATTATTTCAGACAGAACAGGAAAAAGTGATTATTTTTTACCTTCATCCAAGGAACATCGAGGTGGGGTTAATGCAAGGTAACTTGGATGAGAAAAGATAGATTCATTACGGATCATTACAGCTTTCAGGAGATAACAATGCGAACGTCCCCACAAAGCAGCCGACTCTCTTGCTATATACTTTTAACCATTCTTTTCTGCCTTATTTCAGCAGCTGACGCTACCGAAAAAAGCACCTTTGTCGGATGGGAAAAGGGTTCTCTTTACAATGGTTATTATAATTTCAAGGAAAGGGATTCCCTTAAGGGGAAAGTTCTCCAGTTCAAGGAGGTCACCCCTCTCCCTGGAATGGATCCTGGAACAGCATTCATTCTCGAGGAAGGTGACGAAAAAATCATTGTCCATCTTTGTCCTGTAGCCTATAAAAGCCCTAGCGAAACCGGTATTCGCAAAGGGATCAAGACCAAGGTAAGCGGTTGCTGGGCGGTAATAGACGGACAGGATGTATTTATGGCGGCAAAAATAAAGCAGGGTGATAATTTTATTCTTAAAGTCCGTTTGACTAAAGATGGCACGCCTTTCTGGGATTTGAGCCCGGAAGAACTGGCAAAGGAATCGGCTGCCGATTGATAAATTGATATTGGGGTTTAAGATCTTTTTGCTGGGTAGACAAAATCATCTATCTCACCGAACAGAGCTGATCTTCCAGAATTTATTCCACTCCAACCGGCAACTTACAGGCTTCTGGATTTTCATAACACAAGAACTCAAGATTTCTTCTGGCTACTGCATTACCGCCATCTGCAGCTGCAGTCCACCATCTGAAGGCCTGTCTGAGATCTTTATCAACGCCTAATCCTTTTGCATAATTGTACCCCAGCCTGCTTTGAGCGAGAACGAATCCCTGTTGAGCTGATTTCATCCACCAGGAAAAAGCTTTTTGGTCATCACGCTCCACGCCTTCCCCTTTTGCTAACATTCTGCCGAAATTATACTGCCCGAAAGGATCACCATTTTCTGCAGATTTTTGGTACCAGTAGGCTGCTTTAGTAGTATTTTGCTGAGTACCAAGTCCCTTACTATATTTCCAGGCTAAAGTATTCTGGGCAAGAACATATTCCTGCATCGCTGCCTTTTCATACCATTTAACAGCACTTGCGCTCGATTGTTTCGTCCCTGAACCATTATCGTACATCATCGCCAAATTATACTGAGCACTGGCGCTCCCCTTTTCAGCTGATTTTTTCGTCCAGTAGAACGATTTTCTTTCATCTTTGGCCACTCCTTCACCGAGATAATACATATTCGCCACTTTAGCTTGAGCGTTCTGATTGCCGTTTCTAGCTGCCTGGAGAAACCATTGGAAAGCTCTAACCTTGTCCACCTCAACCCCTTCCCCATGATAGTACCGCCATCCCATGTTAGTCAGCGCCACGTCATCACCACTTTCCGCGAGCTTGTTCTCCTGGCATTGAGCATTCTGCAGATCTTTTTCAATTCTATCTCCCAAAGCATAGCTTTCAGTACTCCAAAAGACAGGTAAAAGGAGCAGTAGGTTTAGCAAAAATACTAATATCGTTTTTCCACTCATAATTCTTTTTAGTCCCATATGTCCTACTAGCGCATAACCTTTAGTCGGAAGCAGTTCAGATCGCAGTTGATTAAAGTTGATCCAAGGTGATGATGGTTAGTATTTTATCAATTTCAATGTAATTCTCCAACC